>CAJGDH010000024.1 GCA_904502145.1 uncultured Eubacterium sp. | reverse complement strand
TTCAGGCTAAACTGCAGGAGCAGGCATACAAGATCGTGGACAAAGTCCAGGTGATCGGCGGGACCAATGTCCAGTTTGCTCATGATCCTGTATCAGATCGTATTATCGTCATCGAGATCAACCCCCGTACATCACGTTCTTCCGCTCTGGCTTCCAAGGCTACGGGCTTCCCCATCGCCCTGGTTTCCGCCATGCTTGCCTGCGGCCTTACTCTTAAGGATATCGAATGCGGTAAGTACGGTACTCTGGATAAATATGTACCGGACGGCGATTATGTGGTGATCAAGTTTGCCCGCTGGGCCTTTGAGAAATTCAAAGGGGTAGAGGACAAGCTGGGCACCCAGATGAGGGCTGTAGGCGAAGTGATGAGCATCGGAAAGACCTATAAAGAGGCCTTCCAGAAAGCCATCAGGTCCCTGGAGACAGGACGTTACGGCCTGGGGCACGTGAAGAATTTCGATACCCTCTCCAAAGAAGAACTGTTGAGAAGGCTTGCCACCCCATCCAGCGAGCGCCATTTCCTCATGTATGAAGCCCTCCGCAAAGGGGCTGCCGTGGAGGAAGTCTACGAGACCACCAGAGTGAAGACCTACTTTATCGAGCAGATGAAGGAACTGGTGGAAGAGGAGGAAGAACTGCTTAAGTCCAAGGGTTCCCTTCCGGCGGACGAGCTTCTGATCCGGGCCAAGAAGGATGGATTTTCGGACAAATATATCAGCCAGCTTCTTGAGATCCCCGAGCAGACCGTGCGGGAGAAGAGACTCTCCCTCGGTGTGACGGAAGCATGGCAGGGCGTTCACGTAAGCGGCACCAAAGACAGCGCCTACTATTACTCCACCTACAATGCGGAGGACAAGGATCCGGTTTCCGACAAAAAGAAGATCATGATCCTGGGCGGAGGGCCCAACCGTATCGGTCAGGGTATCGAATTTGACTACTGCTGCGTCCACGCTTCACTGGCCCTGAAGAAACTTGGCTTCGAGACCATCATCGTAAACTGCAACCCGGAGACGGTCTCCACCGATTATGATACATCCGACAAACTGTACTTCGAGCCTCTGACCCTGGAGGACGTTCTCAGTATTTACAATAAAGAAAAACCCCTCGGTGTGATCGCCCAGTTCGGCGGTCAGACTCCTCTTAACCTGGCAGCCGAGCTGGAGAGGAACGGGGTGAAGATCCTGGGTACTTCCCCGGCGGTCATCGACCTGGCGGAAGACAGGGATCATTTCCGGGCCATGATGGACAGGCTGGAGATCCCCATGCCTGAAGCCGGCATGGCCACCACCGTTGAAGAAGCCAAATCCATCGCCGGCCAGATCGGTTATCCGGTCATGGTACGTCCTTCCTACGTTCTGGGCGGACGCGGGATGGAAGTGGTCTATGATGACGAAGCCATGGAAGATTACATGAAGGCGGCTGTCGGTGTCACACCGGACCGTCCGATCCTGATCGACCGTTTCTTAAACAATGCCATGGAATGTGAGGCCGATGCCATCAGTGACGGCAAGCATGCCTTTGTTCCTGCGGTGATGGAACATATCGAGCTGGCGGGGGTTCACTCCGGTGACTCTGCCTGCATCATCCCCTCCGTGCACATTTCCCCGGAAAATGTGGAGACCATCAAGGAGTACACCAGGAAGATCGCCGAGGAGATGCATGTGGAAGGTCTGATGAACATGCAGTATGCCATAGAGAACGGCAGAGTCTATGTTCTGGAGGCCAACCCGCGGGCGTCAAGAACGGTCCCGCTTGTCTCCAAGGTTTGTAACGTGAGGATGGTACCCATCGCCACGGACATCATCACCAGGGAACTGACGGGAAGACCTTCCCCGGTTCCGGCCCTGGAGGAGAAGAACATTCCTTATTACGGGGTGAAGGAAGCCGCCTTCCCCTTCAACATGTTCCAGGAAGTCGATCCTCTGCTGGGACCCGAGATGCGGTCCACCGGCGAGGTACTGGGCCTGTCCCCATCCTTCGGTGAAGCCTTCTACAAGGCCCAGGAGGGCGTGGGATCCACCCTTCCGCTTTCCGGCACCGTGCTGATCTCCGTCAACCGTAAAGATAAGGAACAGATCCTGGATGTGGCAAAATCCTTCCATGAACTGGGATTCAAGATCGTGGCGACGGGAGGGACCCACAGCCTGATCACGGGAGCGGGAATTCCGGCCGACAAGATCAAGAAGCTTTACGAAGGGCGTCCCAATACCCTGGATATCATCACCAACGGGGATGTGGACCTGATCATCAACTCCCCGGCAGGTAAGGAAAGCGTCCATGACGACAGCTATCTGAGAAAGGCTGCCATCAAATCAAGGACACCTTACATCACCACCGTGGCAGCCGCCAGGGCCACCGCGGAAGGCATCCGCTATGTAAAGACCCACCATACGGGTGAGATTCAGTCCGTACAGGACCTGCACGGACAGATCAGATGATACATTTCTTCTGACAAAATGGATTTTTCTGTCATTTCATGTATTTGACTTGATTGCATGATGGATAATGGGTATAATGAACAATAGGTTTTTTTACGGAAAAAGTGTATTTTGCCACTAAAAAACAAATAAAAAATAGGAGAGAAAACATTGGGAAAGTATATTTTAAAACGAGCCATTCTTGCAATTGTTACCATCTGGCTGGTTGCGACGATTACCTTCTGTCTGATGAACCTGGTTCCCGGCGGACCGTTCCTGTCCGAGAAGGCCATCAGCCCTGCAGCCACCCAGGCTCTGGAAGCAAAGTACGGTCTGGACAAGCCCTTCTTTGAAAGGTATTTAACTTACATCAAAGGCGCGGCTCATCTGGATTTCGGAGACAGTCTGAAACAGAGAGGGCGGACGGTCATGGATATCATTTCCTCCAAGTTCCCCGTATCTGCCAGAGTGGGCGGGATCGCCGTCCTTGTCTCCCTGCTGCTGGGTGTTCCCCTGGGGGTACTGGCAGCCTATAAGAGGGGGACGTGGGTGGACAGCCTGTTTTCGGTGATCGCCACCTGCGGTATCGCCGTCCCCAGTTTCGTTATCTGTACGCTGCTGATGTACGCATTCGGCGTAAGGATGAAACTGCTGCCCACATTGGGTCTTGCCAGCCCCAAACACTACATTATGCCGGTGTTTGCCCTGGCGGCCTATCCCACTTCCTACATCATGCGACTGATGCGTTCTTCCATGCTCGATGTCCTGGGACAGGACTACATGAGGACAGCCAAGGCAAAGGGTCTTTCACAGAGAGTATCCCTTTTCAAGCATGCCCTTCGTAATGCCATCCTTCCGGTCATCACCTATCTGGGGCCCATGATCGCCTACACGCTGACAGGCAGTTTTATCGTGGAGAAGATCTTTACCATACCGGGCCTTGGCGGGGAATTCATCAAAGCGATCAACGGGCGTGACTACACCATGATCATGGGAACGACCATATTCCTGGCTACCTTCATGATCATCATGAACGTTGTGGTAGACATCGTCTACAAGATCGTAGACCCGAGAATCACCCTGAAGTAAGATGGAGGAGATGAAGAACATGGAAATGAAAAAGAATCCCCTCAGCTTCCAGCTTGACCTGAATCCGGATGATTTTATGCCCGCTTCCCAGGATGAGAAGGAAAGCCTTGTCATCATGCGGGAGAGCGTCAGTTTCTGGAAAGACGGATTCCGAAGGCTGAGGAAGAATAAAATAGCGATGGTTTGTATAGCGATCATTCTGGTGATCATGGTGTTTGCGTTTATCGTACCTCATTTTTATCCCTACACCTACAAAGAGCAGATCATCGGTGCAAACAACCTGAAACCCTTTGCCTATTCCACCGAGGAACAGGCAAGGATCGCGGCCGGGGAGAAAGTCTTCCCCCACGTTATGGGAACGGATAAGATGGGACGTGACTATGCCGTCCGTATCATGATGGGAACCAGGATCTCCCTCCTGGTCGGTCTTATCGCGGCTGCCATCATCCTTGTCATCGGATCTGTTTTCGGTTCCGTAGCCGCATTTGCCGGCGGATGGGTGGACCTGATCATGATGCGTATCGTTGATATCATCTACACCATCCCCGACGTGCTCCTGATCGTACTTCTGTCCTTCGCCCTCAAGGCACCTCTTGAGAGACTGGCGGAGACACCGGGCTTCGGCTGGGTCAGCGTCGTCGGAAAGAACATGATCAGTATCTTCGTGGTATTTGCCCTCCTTTACTGGGTCGGTATGGCCAGGATGGTCCGAAGCCAGATCCTCACACTGAAAGAGAGCGAATACGTCACTGCTGCAAAGGCACTTGGTGCCGGCAGCGCACGTATCATCAAGAAACATCTTCTGACCAACTGTATCGGTACCCTGATCGTTACCACGACCCTGCAGATCCCTTCTTCGATCTTTACGGAGAGTTTCCTGAGCTTCCTGGGTCTGGGCGTTGCCGCCCCCATGCCTTCTCTGGGCAGTCTGGCCAGTGAAGCCATCAACGGTCTGAATACCAACCCGCACCAGCTGTTTATTCCCGCTGCTGTCATCAGTTTGGTCATCCTGAGCTTCAACCTTCTGGGCGACGGACTCAGGGATGCATTTGATCCGAAGCTGAAGAACTAGAGTAAGAGAAAGGAAGTTATTATGAGTGAATATCTTGTGGACATCCAGCATGAACGTCTTTCCTTCTTTACTCCGGCAGGCGAGGTGAAAGCGTTAAACGATGTTTCATTTACTTTGAAAGAAGGGGAAGTGCTGGGAATCGTCGGCGAGTCCGGCTCCGGCAAATCCGTCACGGCATACAGTCTCATGGGACTTACGGCTTATCCGGGAAAACTGATCGGTGGAACCCTGGACTTTAACGGACACCGCATCAACGATATGACGGAAGCGGAGTTCCGTAAGATGAGAGGAAATGAAGTCTCCATCATCTTCCAGGATCCCATGACCAGCCTGAATCCCGTATATACCATCGGCAATCAGATCGAGGAGGCCATCCTCCTCCACACCGATAAGAATAAAGAACAGGCTCACGCAAGGGCTGTTGAGCTGCTGGAACTGGTAGGAATCAACGAACCGGAGAAGCGGCTGAAACAGTATCCCCATGAGCATTCCGGCGGTATGCGCCAGAGGGTCATGATCGCCATGGCTCTGGCCTGCGAACCCAAGCTTCTGATCGCGGATGAGCCCCCCACGGCGCTGGATGTGACCATCCAGGCACAGATCCTGGAGCTTATCCTTGACCTTAAGGAAAAACTGGGCATGGCCATCATCATGATCACCCACGACCTGGGTATCGTTGCCAACATGTGCGATAAGATCGCGGTAATGTATGCCGGCAATATCATCGAATACGGACTTACGGATGATATCTTCTATCATCCCAAGCACGAATATACCAAGGGTCTGATCCGGAGTATTCCGAGACTGGACGCCAAGGAGCATGAGAGACTGGTACCCATCGAGGGTACTCCCGTGGATATGCTTAATCCTCCCAAGGGATGTCCTTTCGCTCCCCGTTGTGATAAATGTATGAAGATCTGTCTCAGGGAGAAGCCTCCGATTACCTACATCACAGACATACATTATACACAGTGCTGGATCAACCAGAAGGAAGAGATGGAAAGGGGGCAGGCAGATGAGTAAAGATCGGTTAGTTGAAGTACAGCATTTACAGCAGTTTTTTCCGGCGGGTGGTTTCGGAAAGAACAAAAGGTATGTAAAAGCTGTGGATGATGTGAATTTTTACATCTACCGGGGTGAGACCCTTGGTCTGGTCGGTGAGTCCGGCTGCGGCAAGACCACCACGGGAAGAACCCTGCTCCGTCTCTACGAACCCACGGACGGAACAATTATCTACGACGGTAAAGTTATTTTTGATAAAGAGAAAAAGATCGCGGAAAATATGCTGCCTTACCGCAAGAAGATGCAGATCGTATTCCAGGATCCCTACGCCAGTCTTGACCCCCGTATGACGGTGGGGGATATCGTCGGTGAACCCATCGATATCCATAATCTCACTTCATCCAAACAGGAGAGATATGACAGGATCATCGACCTCCTGCAGAAGGTAGGCCTGAACTCCGAGCACGCCAACCGTTATCCCCATGAGTTCTCCGGCGGACAGCGCCAGCGTGTCGGTATCGCAAGGGCCCTGGCAGTTGACCCTGAATTCATCGTCTGTGATGAGCCTATCTCCGCTCTTGACGTATCCATTCAGGCCCAGGTCATCAACATGTTTGAGGACCTTCAGGAGAGTATGGGGCTGACCTACCTCTTCATCGCCCATGACCTTTCGGTGGTGAAACATATTTCCAACCGTATCGGCGTTATGTATCTGGGCAAGCTGGTGGAGCTGGCGGACAGTTATGAACTGACCATGCACAGCATGCACCCCTACACCAAGAGCCTGATCTCTGCGATCCCCATCGCAGACCCCATCAAGGCAAGACAGAGCAAGCGTATCGTCCTTGAGGGCGATGTGCCCAGTCCTCTGAATCCGCCTTCCGGCTGCCGCTTCCGGACCAGATGTCCTTATGCTTCGGAACTGTGTGCCCAGGAAGTACCGGAATTCAAGGAGGTCAAGCCGGGACATTTCGCGGCCTGTCACCATCTGGACAAATGTAATTGATGATAAGCCCCGGCAGGCCGGTCATCCAAGATTGCAGCTACCGGCATGACCCCCTGACCGTTAAGGGACTTATATAATAAAAACAATTTTCATTTTTCAAAGGAGGAGAATAATGAGAAAGAAACTTATGGCTGTATTACTTGCAGCTGCAATGGTATTCAGTTTAGCTGCATGTGGAAGCTCAGGTTCTTCCGACAGCAACACCGCTGCTGATTCAGCCGGTGGAGAAAAAGAACTTAAAGTTCAGGTCGGCCCGAACCCTGAGACCATTGACCCCGCGCTTAACAGTGCTGTTGACGGCGGAAACATGCTTCTTCATGCATTTGAGTGTCTTCTGACCGTAGCTGAGGACGGTTCTCTTCAGCCCGGATGTGCAGAGACATGGGAGACATCTGAAGACGGCCTCACATGGACATTCCATCTGAGAGACGGTCTGAAATGGTCTGACGGAACTGATCTTACCGCAGAAGATTTTGTGTATAGCTGGAAACGTGTTTGCGACCCTGCAGTAGCTGCACCTTATGCTGAAACAGTACTCAGCATGGTTAAGGGTTATGACAAAGCGATCGAAGGCGACCTTGACGCTCTTGCTGTAACTGCTCCCGATGAGAAGACAGTTGTTGTTGAGATGACAGCTCCCTGTACTTTCTTCGGCAGCCTTGCTGCATTTGCAACCTTAAGCCCTGTTCAGAAGGCTACCATCGAAGCCAATGGCGACGCATGGGCTACCGCTCCTGAAACATACGTTTCCAACGGACCGTTCTACATGACAGAATGGGAGCAGGGATCTCACATTACTTTCAGCAAGAACCCCTACTACTGGAACGCAGACGCCATCAAACTTGACAAGCTTACTTTCGCTCTGATCGAGGATTCCAACGCTGCTTACAGCGCATACCAGACAGGCGAAGTTTCCTTCATCAAGGACGTTCCCACAGAGGAGATTCCGAGTCTTACAGGAACAGACGATTTCTATGTAGACCCGATCATCGGTACTTACTACCTGAACCTCAACTGTGACAAAGAGTTCTTCAAGGACGCCAGAGTCCGCAAGGCATTCAGCCTGGCAATCGACCGTAAGTATGTTGCTGAGACAATCATGCAGGGTACCTACACCGCAGCCGGCAACTTCATGGGACCCGGCTGGCTCGACACAGATGAGTCAGAATTCATGGCAAATGCCAACGGTGGAAAGACCTACATCGACATCGACAACTACGAAGGCAACCTGGAAGAAGCTAAGAAGCTCATGGAAGAAGCCGGCTATCCTAACGGCGAAGGCTTCCCGAAGATCACTTACACAACTAACGATTCCGGTTACCACAAAGCTGTAGCAGAGTACTTACAGCAGGCTTGGGGACAGCTTGGTATCCAGATGGATGTTAACACTGTAGAGTGGGCTTCCTTCACACCGATGCGTCGTAACGGTGAATATGATGCAGCACGTAACGGCTGGGTAGGCGATTACAGTGACCCGTCCAACATGCTTGACCTTCTGTATTCCACCAACGGAAACAACGACGGAAAATTCAACAATGCTGATTATGACAAGGCAATGGAAGAGTCCAGAGCAACTGTTGATCCTGCAGCTCGTTCCGCAGCTCTCCACAAAGCTGAAGATATCCTTATGGAAGAAGCCGGCTGCGTACCGGTAGCATACTACAATGACTTCTGGTTACAGAGCCCGAAGATCAAAGGTATGTGGCATTCCGCATACGGATACTGGTACTTCATGTACGCAGATATCGAGGAGTAATCCCCGACAGTATCTGACGACTGTCTTCAGAATCAGTCATAGAACCTTACAAGGCGCCGCAGTTTTTCTGCGGCGTCTTTTTTGTGCCCTGATCTGTGCATACCTGATGCGGATCCCTTTTGTTTCATTCAACTTAACAGAGGAAGGAAAGGATGATACAATAGATGCAGTATGAGACCAGCGAAGGAGAAAAAGGAAATGAAAGAGATACCGATTCAGGAGATAAAAGGGATCAAAATCGGCCAGACGGAAGATGTGACCGGGGGAACCGGATGCACGGTATTTCTGGCGGAAGACGGGATGGCAGCCGGACTGGATGTCCGGGGAGGCGGACCTGCCTCCAGGGAATCCGAACTGATGAAACCCCTGGCTGCGGCGCAGACCATCCATGCCATTGTTCTGGCGGGAGGTTCCGCCTTCGGTCTGGATGCCGCCGGTGGAGTCATGGCCTACCTGGAGGAGAACAATATCGGTTTTGACGTGGGGGTGACCAAGGTTCCCCTGGTCTGTCAGGCTGATCTTTTCGATCTGACCGTGGGGGATGTTCACGCAAGGCCGGATAAAAAGATGGGATACCAGGCAGCCAGGATTGCCAGGGAAGAACCCAATTACCGGGACGGCAATTACGGGGCCGGCTGCGGGGCTACCGTGGGGAAACTCAAAGGGATGGATTACTGTATGAAGTCCGGTATCGGAAGCTACGCGGTCCAGGCAGGAGACCTGCAGGTGGGTGCTGTGGTGGCAGTCAATGCTCTGGGGGACATCTACGACTGGAAGTCCGGGAAGAAGATTGCCGGTCTTCTGGGGGAGGATAAAAAGACATTTTTGGATACGGAAGAAACCATGGCGGAGAAGACCGATGTGGTTGACAACCGTTTTGTGGACAACACCACCATCGGTGTGATCATCACCAACGCCGCTTTTGACAAATCCCGGCTCTGCAAGATCGCCGGCATGGCCCAGGATGGCTATGCCAGGTCCATCAGGCCGGTTCACACCACCGCCGACGGGGACAGTATCTACGCCGTATCCGTGGGACAGGTAGCCGCCGACCAGGACCTGGTGGGCACTTTAGCCGCACGGGTCATGAGCGAGGCGATCATCAGGGCGGTCCGGTCTGCAGAAGGTTCTTACGGCTATCCGGCCTGCAGGGACCTGAAAGAGGATTGAGGGAGGTATGATTTATGAAATATGATTTTACATCCATCATCGACCGGTCTGGGATGGACGCGGCGGCAGTGGACGCCATCGGCAGCTGGGAGATTGCCCCGGCTGCACCACGGGAGGGATTTGATTTTATTCCCATGTGGGTGGCGGACATGAACTTCGCCACGGCACCTTCCATTACTGATGCCATGATAAAAAGGGCGGAGCATCCCCTTTTCGGTTATTATTCACCCCGGGAGGAATATTATGCCTCCATCATCCGCTGGCAGGAGAGCCGGAACGGGATGAAGGAGCTGAAGAAAGAGTATATCGGATATGAAAACGGGGTTCTCGGGGGAGTGATCTCAGCGGTCAACGCATATGCCCGGCCCGGGGACCATATCCTGGTACACAGCCCCACCTACATCGGTTTTATCGGGACTCTGGAGAGCAACGGATACCATATCGTTTACAGCCCATTGGTCAAAGATCAGGACGGAATCTGGCGCATGGATTACCGGGACATGGAAGAGAAGATCAGAAAATACAGAATCCCGGTGGCCATCTTCTGCTCACCCCACAATCCCACAGGACGGGCCTGGGAGAAAGAAGAATTGGAACAGGCAGCCGCGATCTTTGAGGAAAACCGGGTCAAGATCATCAGTGACGAGATCTGGTCGGATATCCTGCTGAATGGAAACCGCCACATTCCCTTCCCCATGCTCAGTTCCTATGCCAGGGAGAATACCGTGGCCCTCTATGCCCCCAGCAAAACCTTCAATCTTGCCGGTCTGGTGGGCAGCTACCATGTCATTTACAATAAACAGATGAGGGACAAAGTGAGGGCCTGTTCCGCCAGGACCCATTATAATTCCATGAATGTCCTGTCCATGCATGCCCTGATCGGCGCCTACAGTCCGGAAGGGGAAGAGTGGGTGGACCAGCTTAAGGATGTTCTGTCCCAAAATGTAAACTATGCCTGTGATTATATCCGTGAACACTTTGACGGGGTGGAAGTGACCAGACCTGATGCCACCTACATGCTCTTCCTGGATGCGGACAAATGGTGCCGGAAGCATGGGAAAACCGTAGCAGACCTGCTCAAAGCCGGCTGGGATGTGGGCGTGGGCTGGCAGGACGGAAGACCCTTCCATGGACCGAACCATATCCGTATGAATCTGGCCCTGCCTCTTGAGATGGCAGAAGAGGCATTGAATAGATTGAAGAAGTATGTTTTTTAGAAATAATGCTGTAATCTTCACGGATAATCTTGGTAATAAATCGGGTAATGATCGATATAATGATAAAAGGAAAACATAGTATACATAATAGGAAGGGAAATTGCAAAATGAAATACAAATATCCAGTCATCTTATATTTGCAATTATATTTGGATTGTATTGTTTTTTGAATTATAATAGTTTTGATGATAATACGGAGAAACGAGATGAGATAAAAAGCTTTATCAACGAGAATAGAGATATCATTGAAGAATCAATTCAAAGCGAAAACTTTAGGAAATTGAAAGAGAAAGGAATTTCTGTTACTGTTGATGACTATAATATGTATATACGTTTTGAATGCTTTAGTGATGGTTTCGCTACTGTAGGTACTGAACGAGGATTCATTTACTCAACAAATCATAATACAGATGCTTTTTTGCTGGATTCCCTGGACATTTATAAGAAAAAGGTAAGCGGTAAAAGTACCAAGTACATTGATTTTTGGGGTGGGAATAATTGTTATATAGAAGAAATCCAAAAGAACTATTATTATTATGAACAAAAATGGTGAATCAGAAACAATTAAATGGCTGACGAAATACAGACTGCAGTATATTTTGCCTCCTGCTACTCTTGCTACGATTGTGATTGAAGTTCTGGCTATCTGGTTAATCCCTCATTCCGATAACTTCATAAAAACGGCTTTGATAGTCATTATTGCAAATGTCGTATCATTTATGGTTCCCTATATAGTGATCCTTGAAATAGGCTCTGGTACATATTCTACTATTGACGAGTTTATGGATAGTTATCCCATGTATATTGTAGGTATAGGATATTGTATATCGACATTGGGTTTTGAGATGTCGATTATTTACGCTCTGTTATGTGAACAGGTAGGAAGGAGGAAGAAGCTGCATTGGACCATATAAATCTATCGCATCCAATCTTAATGAATAATTTGCTTACAGATGCACAATCTGTTGAACTGAGGATTAAGTTTTGCAGTATAAATGAAGAAGAAAGAAGATACATCGTACATACATTAGTTAATGATTTATTAGTCCATTTTGAGAACTTTGTCCTAATAAAAATTGAGGACGATAATGGAAAAAAGATTAACTTGAATAAAACTGAACAGTATCTTTTGAAGAGAAAAAAAGAATGCAGCATTGTTGGGGGAATGATCGTAAAGAAAGGTTTGGACAGTTCTTTAATTTCATATGCAAAAGCAGAGAAATATTTTGATAATATGCTGGATTTGAATGATGAAGAGGAGACAGACGATTATCCATCTAACCGTGCAGGCTTATTGCCAAGAAGTCGATTTGTCGATGATGAAAGCTTTTTAGAATACAACAGAAAGTGTTTTGAAAAAGATTTTTCCATAAAAACAAAAGCTGCCTGTAATGATTTATCTTTTTTATTTATGTTAAGTGAAGGCAAACAGGGGATATATAACGGAGAATTTGTCACCTCATGTATGGGTTATACAGTTGATTACCGGTACAGTAAAATGCTAGAATTCTGGAAATCCCTGGTTTTCAGGATAGGTTATAATGTAAAGAATATTCTTGCAACCATCAGTCTGGTTAAAAGTGATCTGCAGGAATTGTACGTGGATATGATTCGTGATGGAATCGTGGAAAAGTATAATATGGAACCATCAGAGATTTGCTTGCTGGACAATATCGGTTGGTTTAATTATGTACCAAAGACCATTATTAAAGGGATGAAAAAAACCAATGATGATTCCAATGTAATCATTCAGGAGAAAAAGAATGGTATCATCATTAGTTTAACTAAAGAGATAAACAACCTGAACACTGTAGATCTCTGTTATCTCCGAAAAAACTATCTTGATCAGTATTTATTAAAAGCAAGAGATGTCCTGGACGAGGATATAGACGAATACTCTGTTTTGAAAAATGAGGGAGAGATGTATCCTATTTATGAAGAAGAACTATTTCTGAAAAAGACATATGAATATGGAGAAATATTATACGGAATTGAATTCATTCCGAGAGAAGAGTAAACTGGCCCGGTTGCTTTACATTATGATAAGGATATCAGGGGAGCACCACCAGCCTCTTTGACTTGAATGGGGATGGTGTGGCATCCTACAGCTATGATGACTTCGGCAAGACAGGGATCCATGGGGATCTTACTTTGAAAAACGAAGTCTGCTATACCGGAGGGGTCTATGACCGGCTGACGGGGGAGTATTATCTGAATGCAAGGTATTACAGTCCGGAGACGGGGAGGTTCCTGACAGAGGATACTTATCGTGGGGAGATTTAATAAAAAAACGAAATATGGCTATAAAAATGATGATGGTTGGAGTATAGAAAAAGATAGAGCAGGAGAAAGATCACATGGAGGATCAAAATGGAAATTAAAAGACAATAGCGGCAAAAGGAGGGCAACATTAGATAAAAATGGGAAAATTCTCAGAAAATGATTTTTGCAGTTATAATGACATAAAAATCTTCAAAATGGGTAATGCCAAATATTTGGAACCTGTGGCTAATACTAATAATGAATGGTATTGGACAATGGGGTATGATAGTGGCTTTGATGCTTACGATGCTGGGTTGAATTTTTGTAAGAACAAGGCAATAGAAGGAACAAATATGTATATTGTACATTATCCTGATGGGGAGAAAATCCAATTATTAAAGAAAGAGAAAAATATTCATACTTCAACTCCTTTTGGTTATAAAGATCACATTTATTTTACACGAATTGAGTTTGATAAACGATTAATTAATATAATGAAATATAATTCTCATAATCAAATTATAACGCTGGATAGTACAATCCCTTTAAAATCAATTAAAAACTGTTATAATATGTTCTTCCATTGTGAGCCATTAATGTTAACCTGTAATCAAGGTAGGGATTTTAAAATATTATGGCCAGAAAAAAAGAAATACAAGATACATTACAATGAAAGCTTTATA
>CAJGDH010000023.1 GCA_904502145.1 uncultured Eubacterium sp. | reverse complement strand
GCCCAGCCGGTCAGAGATTATTCCTTTATTGATCCCGTTCACCTCATTGAGGGAGGGATCTTCTTCATGGAGACTGATGGGAAGGTCCAGCCTGGCCGCAGCCTCCATGGCTTTTTTGATAAAACCCGCATCGGTAAGAGGAATGCCGTCGTCACTGAAGCCACAGGCTCCGTGGGCCGCCATGGCCTCAAAATCCACCGCCTCCAGGCCTTTGAAGCCTTTGGAGACCGCGCTTACCTGTTTCACGTGAATGGGCAGGAGGGATTCTCTTTCCACCAGCGAGTCAAGGACGACCGGGTCATCTATGATGGGGCTGGTATTGGCCATGCAGACCACAGTGGTGAAGCCTCCTGCAGCGGCCGCCCTGCTTCCGGATCCGATATCCTCCTTATAGGTGAAGCCGGGATCCCGGAAATGTACGTGGACATCCACCAGGCCGGGAGCCACCACCAGGCCGGATGCATCAATCACCTGGTCCGGTTCTTTTGCGGATGGTGCCTGTCCGATGGCGGCGATCCTGCCGTCTTCGATCCATAGATCCGCCACTTTATCCGTCCCGTCCGCAGGATTCATCACGCGGCCGTTTTTGATACAGATCATATTTATCTACCCCCTGCAGACTCTTCGTTTATCTGTTTGACGATGGTTTCCATACCCGAGGCCGTACTGTTTTTGGCGGCTTCTTCCCGGGCAAAAGGTTCGTTAAGCTCCAGGGTCCCCTCCAGGACGAACCTGCCGTCAATGATGATGGGCACCTGATTGTGGTCCTTCATCACTGCCGAGATCTGACCGATCTCCCCGTAGGGAATGTGATGTCGGTATGGCAGTTGAAATATGCTTTCATGGGAGACTCATGCCGGTTCATGGAGAAGGTGTTCTCCTTGGCGATCATCTCCTTGCCGTCCGGATTAATGACGGGTACATCCTCGCTGTGGCAAAAGCAGGTATCCCCGAAAGCCATGTGGGGCCCTGTCTTTTCTGCGATAAGGATGGGAAGCTTATCGTGGATATTGTATTTTTCCGCAACCACAAAGGCCGTGGTATTGGTTCCGATGGCAAATTCTCCCATGGGAAGAGTGTCCCGGTTGAAAAGGATGTTCTCCCGGATCAGGGCCTTTCCTTCCTCGGCGGAAGGGAAATTGTCACAGGAGTAATCCGTGATCATCCCGTCCTCAACCCAGAGTTTCAGATTCTTATAGAAGCAGCCATCCAGATAAACCTCCAGAACATGGAGCAGCCCGTTTGTCTTTTCCAGCTTCGGGGAAGTGTACACCTCGCCCACGGGAATATTGAGATCCGCCAGACAGTTGGCGAAGACAGTCTGTTTTTCCGGATCAGTGATCTCCTGAAGACTGACTGTCAGGTTGGTCATATTCTCTCCCCGTCCTGTGATACGTACGGCTTCCGCCCGGTCGAGCACATCGATGATCTTTTGCTGGATGGCCTTGTATTTTTCATTGTCCAGGTTATTTACTTTCTCGATCTCACGGAAGATCTCCTCAAACCGTTCCCCGATGGCCGGTGTGGGATAGGCGATGGCGGTGAAGCTTCTCTCCTCCTGGTTGATGAATTCACTCACCAGCCGGCTGGCCAGGGCGGAGTACTCCACGCTCAGATTCTCCTGCCGTTCACTGAGGTGGCAGGCACTCTCCTTCCTTTCCGGCCGGAAAGGATCCTGACCGAAAACACAGAACCAGAGGGGTCCTGCATATCCGGCAGCCTTTTCTTTCAGAGCCTCATAGGCCTTCCTCATACATTCGATCTTCCGGTCCACCATCCTTTTGTCCAGGTAGATCGCCTGGTCGGCATGGTGGTCATATTCAAACTGTTCATTGGGGGAAGTGGATAAAAATCCGGACTTGCGTTTCTGGTCCTTGTTGAGGGTGAAGGAGGCGCTCCGGTAAAGGATGCTCTCAAGTCCTTCCTCCCTGAGCTGAAGGATGGCAGCCCGGATGATCCTTTCAAATCCCAGATTGTAAATGATACTGGCGGTCTCTTTTCTGCCGAGATCCACCCCCTTCAGACGGAATCCTTCCCTGTAGGCATCAGTAAATGTACGGGCGATCCTGTCGATCTCATCCTGGGACAGACTGTTCATGTATTCCGCAGTCCGGATCTCATCCTGAGAAACATATTCCCCGTAAAAATAAAGATAACGCAGGTCAGTAAGATCTGCATTCATCACAATATCTCTGGCAAAGGACAGGCCGGGATCCACAAGTTCCCGCACACGCCATCCGCACCATACCGGAGCGTAGTCATGGAGGAACCAGTAGATGGTTTCCCTCAGCTGTTTCCGGGTCACTTCTCCCCCGGCGAACATACCGTAGATCTCCAGGAAAAGTTCATCCAGGATGACCAGCCTGACCCTGTCCCCTTCAAAGGCATGGACCCTCTGGGAGAGGAGTTCCGTATGGAGAAAAGAGAGAAGCTTCCCGTGGTCTTCCCCCAGAACCTTCTCTGCATAGTCGGGATTATCGTAGGACCCCTCATAGTTTTCCGGAAAGAGTCCCCGGTAGAAAGCGGTGTTTTCTTCCTCCAGCTCCTGAAGGCTCATCCTCCGGTATTCCCCTGCCTCGATCTTCTTATACAGGCTCCTGCAACCGGTCAGATACCGGGCGGTAGCCTGAAAATACTCCCGGAAAGCGTCATTCATCTCCGCGGGCTCACCCCCGGCGATCTCCTCCAGCCTCTGGCCGGACAGGAGAAATCTTTCCTCCACTTCCGGGATCCTGTCCTCTGAAAAATCTATATCGATCATTTCATTTTCTGTTCCTTTCCAATAGTTTCTTTCAAATATAAAATAATAATACTATACAATTCATTTATGCATAAATATTCATTCCCTTAATAATATTCATCTGCCGGGCCGGTTTTTGTGGTCACAGCATAATGAAGGTAATCCCCAGAAAAATCACAATGATATTTATGCAAATACCGGGGATTTTAAAATTCTGTGAAGTCCTGGCTTCGTCATAACTGGCCAGTCCCCAGAGTACGCCGAAGAAAGCCAGCACAATAATGATGCATCCTGCGGCTCCCCCTGCGATGTTAAGTCCCCCTTCAGTGAGGACCGAGATCAGCAGCAGGATGGCCAGCCCGACCAGGCAGCCGATGCCCAGCCAGAAAGTAAACAGGGCATTTTTCGATACTCTTTTCTTGGAGAAAGACAGCATATTCCCGGACAGCAGCCCTTCTCTTCTGTCGCTTCTCCGTCTTCTTCTGCTCATTAACGTCTTCCCCTCCTTCTCTTTCGAAAGAGACTGTGAGTGATATGGTACAGGATCCAGCCGATAAATCCGCCGGTGGTATTCATGATCAGGTCATCCACATCGAATACCCCCACCCTGGTATAGAGCTGCATCAGTTCGATACACAGGCTGAAGGACAGACAGTAGATCACCACGTGGTACCAGTGGATGTTCCTTGGGTACCAGATGGGGATCAGGAATCCCAGCGGGACGAACACCAGCAGGTTGCCGCAGATATTCAGGATGAATGCCCAGGGGGACAGGTTCTGGCGGTAGGTGATGAATCTCCGGATCTCATTAAAGGGAACCAGGTTATACTGGTAGGTCCCGATATCCACCCTCCCCAGCCTGTCCGAAAACAGGGTGAAGTAGATGATGACCACACCGTACAAGATGATAAAAATGAAGCTCATGGAACTGATCAGTTTCTTTCTTTTCTTCGCTTTCATCCTACCCTTCCAATCCGTGACCTAACCCCGCCTCCGGCCGGAAGAAGATCCGGCTGGATGTGCGGGAGATACCCGCTTAGACAAATTAAGGCAGGAACCGTTTGCGGTCCCTGCTTATCCGATCAGATCATGATCTTATTTTTTGCCCCAAGGCTTCTGGCTCCGTTGATGATCGCCAGGATCCCGGCGGTGACACCGGTGATGATCATTATGATACCGATGGCGATAGAGGAGGCCCCTATCTGCCCCATGGTCTTGAATACTTTTTCATTCATGTGGATATTCCTCCCTGTTTTCTCCGGTCAGATAGCCTTCCGGCCCGCACCGTATTTATCATAATAGGCATCGATCGCCTTCTTCAGTTCATCATCGATCACAACTCTTCCCATGCAGGGCCTGTTGTAGAGATGTTCCACCACTTCCGCCATGGTGACGATGGCGTTGGTCTCGAATCCGTAGAGGTCCCGGACTTCCTCCAGGGCACATTTTTCTCCGCCCTTTCCGACTTCCATGCGGTCCAGGGATACCATGAGTCCCACGATCTCCACATCGGCCGCCCCTCTCACCTTGGGAACGGTCTCCTCCATGGATTTGCCGGAGGTGGTCACGTCCTCGATCATCACTACCCTGTCGCCGTCTTTTAACCGGTCTCCCAGGAATCCGCCCTTGTCCGCGCCATGGTCTTTGGCTTCCTTGCGGTCGGAACAATAACGGATCTCTTTCCCGTAGAGATCACTGTAGGCGATGGCGGTCACCACAGCCAGGGGGATCCCTTTGTAGGCAGGCCCGAAGAGAACGTCAAAATCGTCCCCGTAACGGTCATGAATGGCTTTGGCATAGTATTCGCCCAGCCTGCGCAGCTGGCTGCCGGTCACATATGCCCCCGCATTCATAAAGAAAGGAGAAATCCTTCCGCTTTTCAGGGTGAACTCGCCGAATTTCAGCACGTTGCTCTCCACCATGAATTCGATAAACTCCTGCTTATAGGCTTCCATAATCCTCTGATCCTCCCGTGTCTGGCTGTTTTTTTCACATTTAATATAATTTAATATACCATCAATACACCGACGAATCAATCAGAACATCACATACAGCCGATGATCTCATTGACATCACGGATCTGATAACGGTCCATGTACTGTCTGATCCCTTCAAGGACTTTCATGGTGGCTCCGGGGTCATGGAAATTGGCCGTGCCCACGGCGACCATGGTCGCCCCTGCCATCATCAGCTCGATGGCATCTTCCCCGGTCATGACTCCTCCCATCCCGATGATGGGGAGGCTGCAGGCCTTATGGACCTGATAAACCATCCTGACGGCCACCGGATGGATGGCCGGTCCGGACATGCCGCCGGTCCGGTTGGCAAGGACAAACCTGCGGCGGTGTATGTCGATCTTCATGCCGGTGATGGTGTTGATCAGGGAGAGGGCATCGCTGCCGCCTGCCTCTGCCGCCCTGGCCATCTCGGTGATATCCGTCACGTTGGGACTCAGTTTCATCACGATGGGCTGGGCCGCTTTCTCCTTCACCCTTCTGGTGATCTCGTAGAGGGCCTTGGGATCCTGCCCGAAGGCGATCCCCCCTTCCTTGACATTGGGGCAGGATACGTTGATCTCCAGCAGATCGACCGGCTCCCCGGCCAGTCTCTCCACCACTTCCAGATAATCTTCTATGCTTTTTCCACATACATTTACGATGATGGATGCTTTCTTTTCGATCAGATAAGGGATATCCCTCCGGCAGAAGAGGTCAATGCCCGGGTTCTGCAGGCCCACGGCATTAAGCATACCCCCGTAGGTCTCCGCCACCCTTGGGGTGGAGTTTCCTTCCCAGGGCACGTTGGACACCCCTTTAGTGGTGACTGCACCCAGGGCGGAGAGGTCCACAAAATCCGCGAACTCCGCGCCGGACCCGAAGGTTCCGGAGGCGGTGGTCACAGGGTTCTTAAAGGTTTTTCCTGCCAAAGTTACACTCAGATTCATGAAAAGTTCACCTCCCCGGCATCAAATACGGGACCGTCCTTACAGATCCGCCTATTGTGGACATTGGTGTGATGGTCCCTGTCTTTTGTCTTCACGATACAGCCCAGACAGGCACCGATACCGCAGGCCATCCTCTCCTCCAGGGAGATCTGGGCCTCCATCCCCTGCTCAGCGGCATATTCCGCCAGAGCTTTCAACATAGGCATGGGACCACAGGCATAGATGGTATCGCCGGTGAGTCCGCACTCCCTGATGGCATCCACAACCGTACCGTGGATCCCGGCACTCCCGTCGTCCGTGGCGATCTTTACGTCGGCGATGGCTTCAAATTCCTCCTTCAGGAAGGTATCCGCTCCGGTCCGGTATCCCAGGACCACGGTCTTTTCCCCCTTGATCTGCTTTGTCAGCTCCAGCATGGGAGGAATACCGATACCTCCTCCCACGATGAGGGCACGGCCTTCCCTGATGGTATATCCGTTCCCCAGGGGGCCCAGGATCTCAAAGGTATCCCCTTCCTTCCAGGCGGAGATTTCTTTTGTCCCGGCACCGGCGATGCGGTAGACGATCCTTATGGTACCTGCTTCCCGGTCGATCCCACAGATACTGATGGGACGGGGAAGCAGCCTTTCTCCGGCTTTACAGTAGATTGCCGCAAACTGCCCGGGCCGGGCATCTCCGGCACCCTTTGGAAATGCGATGGTCATGTCATAGATCCCTTCAGCGATCTCTTTTTGGCACAGGACCCTGACCTCTTCTTTGTATATGCTCATCTTTGTCTCTTCCTCTCTGATTCTTTCAGACGGATCCATCCTGACGGTTCATTTCCGCAGGCTGCATCAGTAACAATACTTCATCAGTCACAATGCTTCAGTATATATACCGGCAAAGGCGGTTCCTTGGGCCGGTTGTGAAAGGATTCAAGGATCACGGTAAACCGATGGGAATCCAGCTCCTTAAGAAAAGGCAGCAGGGCATTTCTCTCCCCGTAGCCGGAATCTCCTCCGCTGTAAACCACCAGGGTCATGAGCCCTCCCGGTTTCAGCAGCTTAAGTCCCTTCGTCACCGCTAAAGCGGTGGTGGGAAATGAAGTGGCGATCCCATGGTCCCCTCCGGGCAGATAGCCAAGATTGAACATGATCAGATCCGGCCTCTCCGGAATGAACCTGTCCATCTCTTCATGGCCACCGGCGATGAAGCGGACCTTATCCGCAAAGCCGGCTTCCCGGATCCGTTCCCGGGCGATGGCCAGTGCTTCCTCCTGGATATCCATGGAGTACACCCTGCCCGACCGGGGGGTGATCCGGCACAGAAAAAGGGTGTCCCTGCCGGTTCCCGCCGTGGCATCCACGCAGACAAGGGGCTGCGGCATCAGGCCGCGGATCCTCTCCTGGACCCAGCCGGTGATGGGGGTCCTTTTCCATCCGTCCTCCTCAGACATCTTCTTCATAGGGTTTCCTCTCTTTTCTCTTTCAGCGGATTATCCTGCAATCAGAAAATGGATCGTCTGTCTGCAGATTATCCTGCGATCAGGAAATAGACCGCTACGATGATACCCAGAACGATCCGGTATACACCGAAGACCTTGAAGTCGTTTTTCCTGATATAGCCCAGCAGGAACTTGATGGCAAATACGGAGACAAAGAATGCCACAACCATTCCCGTGAGCAGAAGAACAACTTCCGAACCGGTATAGTGGAATCCGAACTTGACCATCTTAAGTAAGCTGGCTCCGAACATGACCGGAATGGACAGGAAAAAGGAAAATTCCGCTGCTACGTAGCGGGATGTGCCCAGGATCATGGCTCCGATGATGGTAGCCCCGGATCTTGAGGTTCCCGGGATCAGCGCCAGCACCTGAAAGACGCCAATCAGGAATGCCGTCTTATAGGGCAGGTCCCTGAGAGTTCTTATCCTGGGTTTTCTGGACTTGTTGTAATTCTCCACGACGATAAAAAGGATACCGTAGATGATCAGTGTGGCAGCCACTGTCTGGGGATTATAGAAGATCTCGTCGATCTTGTCATCAAATGCCAGGCCGATCACCGCTGCGGGCAGGCAGCCGATGATCACCTTGACCCAGAGCTGAAGGGTCTCCTTCTTTTCCTTCTGGCTCTTGGAGGGAGCAAAGGGATTCAGCTTGTGGAAGAAAAGCAGGCATACGGCCAGGATGGCTCCCAGCTGGATCACCACAAGGAACATCTCCTTGAATTCCGGGGTCACGTTCAGCCGGACAAATTCATCCACCAGGATCATATGACCGGTGGAGCTGATGGGCAGCCATTCCGTGATCCCTTCCACAATACCCAGCAGGATCACTTTCAATATCTCCAAAAACATCGTATATCTCCTTATCTGTGTTATCTATGTGTTATCTATGTGTTATCTATGTACTTTCAGTTCTTATTTTATCTTAATCTTGCGTTAATTTCATCCTTATTTTGCATCAAATCTGATTTCCTCTATATATCTGGAGGGTTTCATCTTCTTCTGATACAGTTCGTCGACGGAATAGATGAAGAGGTAGGTTTTCGCCCTGGTCATGGCGACGTAGAACAACCTGCGTTCCTCCTCAAGGTCCGCCTCTTTCATGGCCTTTTTGTGGGGGCAGATCCCCTCGTTGGCATCGATGATAAAGACCACTTCATATTCCAGCCCTTTGGAGCTGTGCATGGTGGTGAGGGTCACACCGCTCCGGTCCGTGCCGGTTCCGGCATCCATCTGCCGCTTCAGTTCTTCCCCGTACTCCCGGATGTAGGCCAGCCACTGGTCGGTGGTGTCATACCCCTTGGCCGTCTCCTGGATCTGGTCCAGCATCTCATACAGGTCCTCGGGGTCCATCTTCCTGAACCGGGCATACTCCTCCAGATATGATTCATAGCCCATCTTCTTCCTCAGGTAGTCTATGGCGTCATAGGGATTCTTGGACCGCATGATCAGGAGATCATACTCCATCTCATCGATCTTGTCATAGAGCCATTTCTTCCCGCTGCACTGCCTTTTCAGATCACGGAAATCCACCGTGGGACCCGAAAGCATGCTCCGGGAAATGTACCGTTTGGGCCGGTTCATCACCGAGAGGAAGGTACGGCGGTCCATCTGCCCACCGGACAGATGAAGGTAATCCACCAGGTTTCTGGCAATCCAGTGTTCAAAGATATTGGGGATGATATCCCTCATCCGGAAGGGAATGTTGTATTCCATCATCCGGCCCACCAGCAGCCTGGGCTGGGTGTTGGTCCGGAAGATGACCGCCATCTCCTCATAAGGGATCCCCTTTTCATGATAGAATTCAATGCCGCCGATGATATCCGTGCACTCCCCGGAGGGATCATCCACCCTGCGGTAGACGACGGGAACCTTACTGCCCCTGGCAGCTTTGATCTCCTTGGCATAACGTTTTTTATTGTTGATGATGAGCTTCCCGGAACTGTCCACGATCTCCCGGCTGCTCCGGTAATTGGTGGACAGGACGATCCTGGCCGCTTTACGGAAATCTTTGGGGAATCCCAGCATGATCTCCGGTTTCGCGCCGCGGAAACGGTAGATGGACTGGTCATCATCCCCCACCACAAAGAGATTCTGCCTCTCCCCGGCCAGCATCTTCACGATCTCATACTGGATCCGGTTGATATCCTGGAACTCATCGATCAGGATGTAGGGGAAGCGATCCTGCCACATCTTCAGGATATCTTTTCTTTTACTGAGAAGATCATAGCAGAAGACCAGCATATCATCAAAATCCAGGAGACCTTCCCTTCTCAGCCTTTCTTCATAACGTTCATAGATCTGACGGAAGATGTCCTCCGCCAGGTTGTTGCTGTGATACAGGGACAGGGAGATCATCTCCCCTTTCACACAGCTGATCTCATTAAGGACACCCTGATAGAACTCGTTCTCATCCTCGATCTCCAGGTCCATCTCCTGGACGATCTCCTTCAGGAAACGTATTCTGTCCGGTTCACGGAGGATATCCTTCCCCTGATAATGGTAGGCCTTGCGGAGCATCATAAAAAAGACGGCATGGAAGGTACCGAAGGTGACCGGTGCCTTCTCCATCCCCGGGAAACTGTGGAAGCGCCGTTTCATTTCCTCCGCGGCCGCCCTGGTAAATGTGATGACAAGGATGTTGGAAGGACGGACCTTCATCTCTTCGATGAGCCACTTCACCCTGAAGGTGATCACCAGGGTCTTTCCGGATCCCGGCCCTGCAAGGACCATGGCGGGTCCGTCCCCATGGGTGATGGCTGTCTTCTGTTCACGGTTGAATGTCTTTCTCATCTTCCCTGTCCTTTAACACTTACATGGAAAAAGGGTGTCGTTTCCAACACCCTTTAATCTTTGATTCTCCCCTGTCATCCGCCTTATCTGGCAATGGATTTCAGGTAGGTATGTATCTCTTCTTCGGTAGCCATGGCCATGGCTTTTGCAGCAACCTCATCCGCCTCGGCTTTGGACCATGCGGAGATACCCTTTCTGGTCTTCAGAATGGAAGTGGCACTCACACTGAACTCCTCCAGGCCGAAGGAGATCAGGAGCGGGGTAAGCAGAGGATCTGCAGCTGCCTCACCGCACATACCCACGAGGATCCCTGCCTCGTTGGCAGCCTTGATCACACGCTCGATGGAGCGGAGTACTGCCGGGTCATATGTGGAGTAGAGATAAGCCACATCCGGATTGCCACGGTCAGCTGCCATGGTATAACCGGTAAGATCGTTGGTACCGATACTGAAGAAATCCACCTCTTTGGCGAAAACGTCCGCCATAATGCTGGCCGCAGGTGTCTCCACCATGATACCGACCTTGATCTCTTTATTATATGCGATTCCCTTTTCATCCAGCTCAACCATGATCTCGGCGATGAGAGCCTTAACCTCGCGGAACTCACCGACACAGCAGATCATGGGTACCATGATCATGATATCACCGTAAGCGCTGGCACGGAGAAGGGCACGAAGCTGCGGGCGGTAAAGATCCGGTCTCTTCAGGCAGAGACGGACTGCACGGAAACCGAGGAAAGGATTCTCCTCTTTACCCAGACCCAGATAGGGGATCTCTTTGTCTCCGCCGATATCCAGGGTACGGATGATCACCGGTTTGCCCTCAAGCATCTGCGCTACTTTCTTATATGCTTCAAACTGTTCGTCTTCCGTCGGAACCTGAGGACGGTCCATGAAAAGGAACTCAGTACGGAAGAGGCCGATTCCCTCACCGTCACATTCCACAACCTTGGCTGCGTCTTCCGGTTTTCCGATGTTGGCGCAAAGCTGTACTCTCATTCCGTCTGCAGTCTCTGTGGGTTTGCCCACGAAGAGCTTAAGGGCAGCCTTCGCCTCAAGGAATGCAGCACGTTTGGCTTCATATTCGGCGAGGATGTCCGCATCGGGATCAACATAGACCGTGCCGGTCTCGCCGTCCATGACGACTTTCTGTCCGTTCTCCAGTTTGGAGACGATCCCCTCGATACTAAGGACTGCAGGAATCTCCAGGGCTCTGGCAAGAATGGCAGAGTGGGAAGTCTTGCCGCCGATCTCCGTAAGGATACCGGTCACATTTGCGGGATTGATCCCGGCTGTCATGGAAGGTGTAAGGTCTTCCGCAACCAGGACGGTTCCTTCCGGAACATTTGCCAGATCCACATCCTCCACCCCGAGAAGGATCTTGATCAGTCTTGTCTTGATATCACAGACGTCCGTAGCCCTCTGCTGGAAGAGTTCGTCGTCCAGGGAGGCAAACATGGCTGCATAAAAATCGCAGGTCTCCTCGACCGCTGCCTCTGCGCAGCTGTTCTCACCGGAGATCTTTGCTTCGATCTGGCCCGTCAGTTCAGGGTCCATAAGAAGAAGGATGTGTCCCTCAAGGATCTCTGCTTCCTTCTCTCCTACACGTGTCTTCATATCTTCAGCCATGGCTGTTGTCTTGTCCACGCATTCATTGAGGGCAGCCTGAAAACGCTCAATCTCAGCGGCAGTGTCGCTGACCGGTTTTCTGGTATATTCGAGTGACGGTTCTTTTACGATCACGACCGAGCCGATTCCGATCCCGGCGGATGCACCAATACCTGTATACATATTATCACCCCTGTGTTCTTTTCTTGTTCAAGTTAGTATTCATGTAAAAAACTACGGTAATAATCATTATGTCAAAACCGCCGGAACGATTTTGACATAATAGGCAATCAATATTTCAGTAAAAAATGAAGATTACTCTCCAAGGCCGGATTCGATCATCTCGATGGCTGCCTTTAAGGCCTGCTCTTCGTCAGCGCCTTCACAGACAAGTTCGATCTCGGAACCACATTTGATCCCTGCACCGATAATATTCAAGAGGCTCTTGCCGTTGGTGGTCTTGCCGTTGAAATTGATCTTTACGTCAGAAGCGAACTGAGCCATACCTTTGGCGAAAACGCCTGCCGGTCTCATATGAAGTCCCTGTGGATTAGTGATCGTGATTTTTTGTGATACCATAATGTTTACTCCTTTTCTGAAGACATAAGTCTACTTATTTCCATGAAATTATTTTAGCATTATCGGTATTTAGTGTCAATCGATTCCACCTTAATGGATGATTTTTTCTGAATAATCGGGAATTAATGATATATTCACAATTTTTCAGATCCTGGTGGACAGGAACTTCAGTTCCTTCTGCCCTTTCTCGTCATCGGGATACCTGGTGGTATACTCCACAGCTGCATCATAGGCGGAGGAATAATCACCGGACCGCTCGAAGATGACGATCTCCTTAAAGAGGAACTCCGCGGCATCCGCCTCATCCTTCTCCACTCCCATCTGGGCGTAGCGGAGGGCTTCCTCATAGTTTCCCGCTTCGAGATAGCTGTCGCAGATCCGGGACAGGAAGACACTGCTGCCTGTCTGGTCCCAGCCCTTTTCATAGATCTCCACCGCCTTGTCCGTCTGGTCCATGGCGGCATAGGCCTCGGCTTCCAGGAGATAGTAGGTCTCATTGGAAGAATCATCCTCAAGGAGTGACCGGTAGATCTCCGCTGCCTCCTCATACTGCCCGAGCTGATAGTGGCTCTCCGCAAGATAGCAGGACATATCTTTATTCATGTCGTCGCCGAACATGGACATCTGTTTAAGGCCCTTCTCCAGATAGCCGATGGCTTTCTCGTAATCCTTCTCCTTGAAATACAGGAGGGCATTGTCCCTGCACTCACTCTTCTTATGATAGTTTCTCCACTGAAACCCTGCCAGGCCGATAAATGCGACCAGCAGGATGACGATAACAATTCTGATAATCTTAGCCATAATCCACCTTTAGCGGAATCTGATCCACCCTTTATGAAAAAGAAAAAGGACACATAAACATGCATCCTTTTTACAGTCTTTGCCTATAATTATTTTCTTAATCCCAACTGCTCGATCAAGGTTCTGTAGCGATTGATATCTTTATTTCTGAGATATGCGAGAAGGTTTCTTCTCTGACCGACCATCTTTAAAAGACCTCTTCTGGAATGATGATCCTTGGGGTTTGCCTTAAAATGATCCTGAAGGTCATTGATCCTTGCAGTGAGAATGGCAACCTGAACCTCAGGTGAACCTGTGTCGCCTTCGCTTCTTCCGAACTTCTCAACGAGTTCCTGTTTCATTTCTTTTGTAATCATAATTACATCCTCCTTTAATTCTGTATGCCTTTACGAAGATAAGGTCGGAGATTCCATACCCTGGTAAAGGTCCGTGTCTTTGACACATGTAATAATTTAGCATACCGCCTGTAGTTTGTAAAGACATAATCTCTACTTCGGTTCAAGTTTTTTCAGCAGGTCGGAGAAGTACTCCGGCAGCGGTGCCTCAAACTCCATATATTCCCGGGTGGCGGGATGGATAAACCCTAAAACCGCCGCGTGAAGGCACTGTCCCCCGGGGACCCGGAGGCCGGAAGAGCCCGGTGACGGCCCGTAGAGGACATCCCCCAGCAGGGGGTGCCGGATGCTGGCCATATGGACCCTGATCTGGTGGGTCCTGCCTGTCTCCAGGCGGCATTCT
>CAJGDH010000022.1 GCA_904502145.1 uncultured Eubacterium sp. | reverse complement strand
GCTGCACAGATCTTCGCGGGCCAGATCACATACGGAGCGAGCAAGGCGACGCTCGAAGCGCTTACCCGCAGCATTGCTCTCGAGGTGGCGAAGTATGGAATCACCGTGAACAGCGTTGCTCCTGGACCTACACAGACAGGATGGATTGATGAGGAATTCGAAAAGGTCGTCATTCCGCTGATTCCGATGGGAAAACTGATAAGGCCGGAAGATATTGCGGATACGATCCTGTTTCTGGCAAGTGATAAAGCGGGAATGCTTACGGGGCAGGTCATTAAGGTTTCCGGCGGACACGCCCTCTAACTTCCAGTTTATGTGGGTGATGCAACAACCGCCAAAGCAGCATCCGGTCATCTCCCGCAGCCTCCTGTTCATCTGCCAGGGAATAATCATTTTTCATAAAAGTAAAAAGACGGATTTGGGGTAGCCCCTGACTATGGTTTGCCGCGATTTGCCACGGTTTGCCCACGGTAGTAAAACTACCCGATTTTTACTACGTTTTGACTACTAATCGTTGCCGCAACTTGCCGCATTTTGCTCTGTTTTGCCATTTCAGCCATTTTTCCTGGCAGAATGTTTCTGCCTGAAGCGCTCTGATTATCGCGGCAAATCGAGGCATTGTGCTGCAAAACGGAGCACTTGAAAGGAGAATTATAAATTGATAAAAATACTGTTTGTCTGCCAGTATAATAGTTAAACTTAAAAACGCACAAGATACTTACATAAACTGACTATTATATAAATAATGATTATAAAAAAAGAGAATGGACGGGATATCTGAAAAGCCCTTCGTCAGATTTCCGATGATTCTTTCCATTTAGCAGCCCGGTTGGAGACCGGTGCAAACCTGACATCCGGCGGAAACCGGGCGAATAGGTGATGGAAAGAATCGAGGAAATCAAGCGGGCGTTTGAAGATATCCCGTCCATTCTTTTTTATTCAAAATCTGTTATCACGGTTGGTTTTATTGTTCGACTTTCGATCCCTTCTTCCCCCGAATCATCTTCAGCACGGCGAAGAATTCTTTCCTCAGCACGACAAAGGCGATGATTCCGACGACAGAAAGGATGCCCCAGCGCACAAACCATGGCAGGGCATACAGGGAGATGGATGCCACATTAATGGCCCCGTACATAAGGGCGATCAGCACCGTCTTGTGAAGGGGGACGATCACCTGTCCGGTGATTTTATATTCCAGGATACCCTGGACGATCAACAGGACCACATAACTTGCCGCAGTGGTATAGGCCGCTGCCATGTAACCGAAATTAAGGATACAGACGTAGTTCAGGATCACATTTAAGATCATGGTGCCTATGGTTCCGGCAGCCACATACTGGGTCTTCTTGTAATAGTTTTCCACAGCGGAGTAACTGTAGCTGAAGAACCGGAAAAGGGTTCCCGACAGCATGGGGGCCAGCAGATAGATTGCCGCATGATATTTCTTTCCCCCCAGTATCAGGATTTCCTCCGGAGCAAGGACAACCAGAGCCCAGGAGATCAACCCGAAGATGTGCATGACGGTGGTCCAGGGTTTGACCACATCCTTTGTCTCCTTCCTGGAGATTTTTTCGTAAAGCCAGGGAATCCAGGCATTCCAGACAGAATCCTCCAGGATCCAGATGATAAAGGAGATGGTGGTGGCCATGGCAAAAATACCTGTGGGACCGGAACCGACCAGTTTCTGGATCATGATCTTGTCCGACTGGTTCATGATCTGGATGGACAGGGCTTCCGGTATCAGGGGAAGGCTGTACACAAGTGCATATTTCCAGTACTTCAGACTAACAAATTTTTTCCCCTGTACATAGATGACAACAGCGATGATCGCTCCGCCGATGATCTGGGGAACATAGTAACCGATGATCCTGCGGTGGACCAGAGTATCGACAAGCCCCAGCTTCCTGCCACGGTAAATCAGCCAGAGAGACAGGGCTGTGCCTGGTACAATGGTAAGCATGGTGGCCATAGTGCTGAACTTATACCGCAGCATCTGTTTGTCTCTCCTCTGGAGAAAGAGCATGCTGGTATAGGTAAAGACATAGAGGAAGCACATGTAGAACATGAGATCATCCATGGAAGTAAAGTCCTGGAAGGGGCCTTTGAAGATCAGTGCCAGACCGAAAAAGCCTGCAATCGCCAGATAGGACAGGGTGTGTATACTGGATGTATACTCGTTAAACCGGTCCCTGAAATCAATCTTTGCCACATCCTCACTCCGCCAGAGGCAGAGAGACATGAGGGTGTAGGCGATGATCAGCCAGGATTCATATACTCGGATATCCCCCAGCTGGGCCGTGGACAGCATCCTGCTGTAGAATGGGGTGACCACGAAGGTCAGTCCTCTTACGCAGAACTGGGCCAGGATGTAGAAGAAACCCGAGGTAAAGGCCATCTTATTTAAGGACGCTCCTTTTACGGATGAATTCTTCCTGGCCTGCTCCACGATGGAGTCCGGTATTTTTTCTATTTCACCTCGCATACGATCATCCTCAGCTTTCCGTTTTTATCCGGAGGAATGGAATCCATCCACTCGTATTCGATCTCAAAGGGATGTTTGAATTTGGCATTCAGTTTCTCTGTCAGCATCTCCTCAACTTCCTTTTCCGTCAGTCTGGAGACCTCTTTATTCTGGACACACTGAATGTGGATCTTATCATAGGTTTTCTGTATGAAACGGATCTGGAAGATGTCCTCACAGTGGGCGATAATGGGGGCGATCTCAAAAAATGTGGTGACTTCCCCGGTCTCATAACGGAAGAAATCATTCATCCTTCCCTGTACGCTGGTGATGAAGCGGACACCGTCCCTGATCTCACAGGTCCCCCTGTCCCCGATGGCGTAGTTGATCAGAGGCAGGTCGGTCTTATAAAGCGGGGTGACCACGATATTTCCTTCCTTTGCCGGCCGGTTTTTCTCATCGTAGATATTGACCACGAAGGAATCATTGTGGACCACATACTCCTTACTGTCAAAGAGCCGGACCATGGCGGCTCCGGTCTCGGCGGTGCCGTAGGAATCGATGATCCCCGGACCCAGGATCTCCCGGAAGAGCTTTCTGGCGGTATCGTCGATCTTCTCTCCTGTGGGGCAGTAATATTTAGGCTTTTTCAGTTTTACCTTATTCTGTTTGCAGTAGAGGCAGATCCGCATGAACTCACTCTTGTTCATGTAAAGGAAGTCCGGCTTATAGGCATTGATCTGTTTCACGATCTCCGGTTCGGGGGCATACTGGTCCACAAAACCACGGCGGAGGATGCCGAATCTCTGCAGGAAGGTATCTTTTCCGCCTGAGATGGAGTGGGCACTCTTCCGGCTCATGGTCCTCCCGATGAAGGGATTGTACCCTGCCGTCATCATGACGCGGAACCAGTTGGCCATGTTGTAGGCTTTCTCCCTGGGGGAGACCAGAAGCATGAGGGGAACCCCCGACGAGCCGCTGGTGGTATCATGGTACCAGTACTCGTATTTGGGCTTCTCCGCCTCCTCCTTCATCCAGGCCCGGAGTTCGTCCTTGGTGAGAAGGGGAAGTTTGGAGAGGTCATCCCCTGTCCGGATATCGGAGGGTTTCACTCCCGCCTCATCGAATCTCTTCCGGTAGAAGGGGATCCTGTAGGCCTTTCTGGCAAGCTTCCGGACTCTTTTATCCTGGATCTTCATCACTTTGGTAAAGTCATCCGGTATCTTCTTTTTCATTTTAAACAGATCCAAAAACAGCAATCCATTTACCATTTTTCTCTGCAGTTTTTCGAACATGGTCTTCTTCCTTTCCGATCAGGAGCGCAGCGGCCTTTCCGGCGCCGGAGGTTTTGATCTTAAGATTAGATTATCGAAATTATTGTATAGAAATAAGCCCTGTTTGTCAATGAGGAGGGTATTTCCCCTCTTCCGGATAAGCTCAATCCCCGGGCTTATCCCTATGGGATTCCAGGGCGGACCGGACAGCTCGGGCCACACTTTCCAGGTCCTCCCGGTCCGGATGCCCCTGGGTCGCCAGGAATCTGCGGTATTTTTTATCGGAGACATAATGTTTACTGTCCTCGGGGAGATGTCTCCTCCTCTCGATCCGCTTCAGGTCAACGGACCCCTGGCAGATATATACCCCCAGACACTCATTATCCTGGCTGATCTGTTCACTTACATTCCTCCTGACACGGTCGCCGTAGTCTCCTTCCACATTGCCTCCGATGGTCCCCACCGCAAGGACTTTTCTCCCCTTCCAACGGGAGAGCCTCCGGGCGCTTAAATCATCCAGACCGGACCTGCGGCACCAGAAGGCAAGGATACAGATCCCCCGGTCTTCATCGTCCTCATCCCTGTCCGGAGCCGAGGAGGGGAACACTGCCGCCTGATGGCCCTGGGACCCCAGGTCTTCTGCCACATAGTCCGCAAGGGCTTTGGTATTGCCGGTGATACTGGAGTAATAAATTGATATGTACATGGTAAATGTGTCTCCTGCCCACAAAAAGTAAGAAACAGGAAGAAGAAACCGTCAGTGATTCCTCCTTCCTGTAAACCTGTCTCAGCTGATCAGGATATCCATCCTATTCTTTGATCTCGAAACCGGCAATCCTTGCCAGTTCCCGGATAGATGCCCTGGATACTTTCTTTCCGTTGTATTCCACCAGATCCTCGCATGAACCGGTAAAAATATCACTGGGATTATACTTCTTGATGATGATCTTGTCCCCTTCCGTAAAGATCTCAAGGGGTTCTCTCTCACCGATCTCAAAACTCTTGCGAAGTTCCATCGGCAGGGTGATCCTGCCCAGGGAATCCAGCTTTCTCACTATACCTGTGCTTTGCATGCCTTCACTCTCCTCCCCAAAAAAGCTTATGTTCAGTATATCATATCATTATCGGGAGTCAATAAATCTAAAGAAAAAAATACAATATTTTCCAATTTACCGAAGTTTCAGAAGATACTGACCGTAGTTTGTCATCTTCAGTGTCTCCCCGATCTCATGGACCTGATCGATGGTGATGAATCCCTGTTTCCACGCGATCTCCTCGAGACAGCCCACATAGGATCCGGACCGCTGGAGGGCCTTGATGGTCTCCGCCGCGTCCAGGACACTGTCGGCAGTCCCGGCATCCATCCAGGTCAGGCCTCTCTCGAAGGAGTAGACATGGAGCTGGTTTCTCCTGAGGTATTCCAGGTTCACATCAGTGATCTCGAACTCTCCCCTCTTTGAGGGCTTTAAGCCCCGGGCGATATTCACCACCTGGTTATCGTAGAAGTAGAGTCCGGGGATGATGTAGTTGGATCTGGGATTCTGTGGTTTCTCCTCGATGGAAACCGCGTTTCCCTCCTCGTCGAACTCCACGACACCAAAGGGTCTGGGATCATCCACATAGTAGCCGAACACCGCAGCTCCGCTGGGCTGCTCTTTCACCTTTTTCAGGACTTCATCCATGTAATGGCAGTGGAAGATGTTGTCACCCAGGACCAGGCAGACGCTTTCATCCTCGATGAAATCATGGCCGATCACCAGGGCATCCGCGATACCTCTTGCCACCTTCTGGACAGCATATTCGATATTGATGCCAAGGTGGCTTCCGTCACCCAGCAGGTCCGAAAATGATCTTTCCTCCCCCGGCGGGATGATCACCAGGATATCCCGGATACCGGCCTCCATGAGGGTGCCGATGGGATAATAGATCAACGGTTTGTCATAGACCGGCAGCAAAGGCTTGCAGACCGGCTTGGTCATTGGATACAGCCGTGTACCTCTTCCGGCTGCAAGAACGATTCCTTTCATTTTAATCCCCCCAATTCAATCTCATCAAGTGCGATCAGCTCTCTTTGTCCGGGATACCTCCCCAAAGCTGGTCCTTGTCGGACAGGATCAGCGGAGTTCCGTCCGTCAGCCGGTAGTTTCCGGCCTGGGGTCCCCCCGGATAATCGCCGGTAAGCTCCGGCCATTCGATGCCGATCTTCGGGTCATTCCAGGCGATTCCCCCTTCGTCACCCGGGTGATAAAAGTCCGTGCATTTGTAGCAGAATTCCGCCTCATCCGACAAGACAAGGAAGCCGTGGGCGAAACCCTCGCTGATATAGAACTGACGGTTGTTTTCCGCGGAAAGCAGGCAGCCGTACCATTTTCCGTAGGTGCTGCTCCCCCGGCGGAGGTCCACCGCCACATCATATACTGTTCCCTTGATCACCCGTACCAGCTTGGCCTGGGGATGTTCTTTCTGAAAATGAAGCCCCCTGAGTACGCCTTTTACACTCATGGACTGATTGTCCTGTACAAAATTCATGCGTATCCCGGCTTCCTCCATATCCCGCTGGTTATAGGTTTCCATAAAATAACCGCGGTCATCCCTGTGCACGGCAGGCTCGATGATATAGAGCCCTTCGATCGGACATGTCTCCACTTTGATCTGTCCCATTTGATCCATTCTCCTTACTCTTCTATTTCTTTAAGATAACGCCCCAGGGCGTCCTTCCAATCCGGCAGGGGCGTAAATCCCTGACCGGTGATCTTTGTCCTGTTCATCCGGCTGTTTTCCGGCCGTTTTGCCTTGGCGGCATATTCCGCGGAGGAAACGGGAACAACCTCCATGGCGATCCCCGCCTGGCGGAAGATCTCGCAGGCGAAATCATACCAGCTGATATAATCTCCTTCGTTGGTCACGTGATAGATCCCGTACCGGTCGGTAAGGATCATATCCACCAGGAGGCGGGCCAGGTCCAGGGTGTAGGTGGGCGTGCCGTACTGGTCGTTCACCACCGTGATCCTGTCATGGGTTTTGCCGAGATTCAGCATGGTCCGGATAAAGTTCCTGCCGTTTTTCCCGAAGACCCAGGCGATCCGCACGATAAACCAGCGGTCAAGGGCAGCACGGACGGCCTCCTCCCCCTCGTATTTTGTCAGTCCGTAGACATTCAGGGGCCGGGTCACCGGGTCATCCGGTTCCCAGGGACGGGTACCCTGGCCGTCAAAAACATAGTCCGTGGAAATGTACATCATGCTGCAGCCGGCCTGCCTGCAGGCCTCCGCGATATTGGCGGTGCCTTCCGCATTGACCTTCCTGCATGTGTCAACAGCATCCTCCGCCGCGTCCACGGCGGTCCATGCCGCACAGTGGATCACAGCATCCGGGGCATATCCGGTGACGGTCTTCATGACCATATCCTTGTCCGTGATATCCATCTGGGGCAGGTCCACACCCAGAGCCTCGATCTTACGGCGGCCGAGTTCCTCCATCACATCGTGTCCCAGCTGTCCGTCGACACCGGTTACTAATACTTTCATTTTGTATCCTCTACTTAAAAGTGGATTCCGCCATATTAACATACAGCGGAATCCGTCAGTTTCATCTCTGTCAAAATTCTATTCTGCTTCCCGCAGACGGTCCCCGTACATTTTCTCAAAATAATTCTGATACTCACCGGAAATGATCCGCTCCCACCATTCTTTATGCTCGAGGTACCACTCTATGGTCCTCCGGATACCGTCTTTGAACATGGTTTCAGGAAGCCAGCCAAGTTCCCTGTGGATCTTGTCCGGATCGATGGCATAACGCATGTCATGGCCCTTGCGGTCCGCCACATGGGTGATCAGGGATTCAGGCTTGCCGAGAGCCTGGCAGATCATCCTGACGATATCGATATTCTTCATCTCATTGTGGCCGCCCACATTGTAGACCTCACCGACCCTGCCTTCTCTCATGATCAGGTCGATGGCCTTGCAATGGTCTTCCACATAGAGCCAGTCACGCACATTGAGCCCTTCCCCGTAGACCGGAAGCGGTTTGTCGGCAAGGGCGTTGGCGATCATCAGCGGGATCAGCTTCTCCGGGAACTGGTAAGGCCCGTAATTGTTGGAGCAGCGTGAGATGGTGGTGGGAAGACCGAAGGTCCTGTGGTAGGCATTTACCAGAAGGTCAGCTCCTGCTTTGGAAGAACTGTAGGGACTGCTGGTCTTCAGAGGGGTCTCCTCCGTAAAGAAGAGGTCCGGACGGTCGAGGGGAAGATCCCCGTACACCTCGTCCGTGGATACCTGATGGTATCTTTTCACCCCGTACTGCCGGCTGGCATCCATCAGCACCTGGGTGCCGATGATGTTGGTCTGGAGGAAGATCCCCGGATCTTCGATGGACCGGTCCACATGGCTTTCCGCCGCAAAGTTCACCACGATATCCGGCTTCTCTTCCTCAAAGAGTCTGAATACTGCCTCCCTGTCGCAGATATCCATCTTCTCAAAGCGGAAATTTGGATGAGTCATGGCCTCGGCCAGTGTCTCCAGATTGCCTGCGTAAGTCAGTTTGTCTATACAGACGATCCTGTCTTCCGGATGTTCCTTCAGTTCCAGATATACAAAATTCGCTCCGATAAAACCGGCTCCTCCGGTCACGATAATGGTCATATTCCTGTAATCCTCTTTCTTTTTTAGTCGATATATTTTCCGTCCAGGACGTCCTTCAGATACTGCCCGTACTGGTTGTTCTTCATGGACTCCCAGGTTGCGGTCAGCTCCTCCCTGCCGATCCAGCCGTTCATGTAGCCAAGCTCTTCAAGACATGCAATCTTACGGTGGGAATGCTGTTCGAAAGTTTTGACGAAATTGGTGGCATCCACCAGGCTCTCGTGGGTTCCCGTATCCAGCCAGGTAAACCCTCTGCCGAGAAGTTCCACATGGAGTTCATCCTGTTCCAGGTAGATGCGGTTGAGATCCGTGATCTCCAGCTCCCCGCGGGCGGAAGGTTTCAGATTCTTCGCATACTCCACCACGCGGTTATCGTAGAAATAAAGACCGGTAACACAGTAGTTGCTCTTGGGCCGGGCCGGTTTCTCCTCGATGGATACAGCCTTTCCGTCTTTGAATTCCACGATGCCGAAACGCTCCGGGTCATCCACATAGTAGCCGAAGATAGTGGCTCCGTTCTCCTCCTCTGCCCTCTTTACCGCGGCCCTGAGCCTCTTCTTCAGGCCGTGACCATTAAAGATATTGTCCCCCAGGACCATGGCTACGGAATCATCCCCGATGAATTCCTCGCCGATGATGAATGCCTGGGCCAGTCCGTCCGGACTGGGCTGGACAGCGTAGCTTAAGTTCACGCCGAACTGGTGCCCGTCCCCCAGGAGAGCTTCGAATCTCGGGGTATCATCAGGGGTTGAGATCAGCAGTACGTCACGGATGCCTGCCATCATCATCACACTCATGGGATAATAGATCATCGGTTTATCATAAACAGGTAATAATTGCTTGCTGGTAACCTTTGTCAGTGGATATAACCGGGTTCCCGATCCACCTGCCAGGATGATGCCTTTCATCTCACTGTCTCCTTCCGGTCTTTTTATAGTCTGTAATCTGGCTTAAGTATAGCATAGCTACCTTCTTTTCACAAGTTCCGGCAGCATCTGCTCTCTGAGATAAGTCACGATCCGCTCAGTGCTCCGACCGTCGATGGCGGAGAGAAAATCACGGCTGAATCCTGCCTTCTTCCGGCTGATTTCTTCCTCGATCTCCGGGTCGTTCTCCCCGGCAAGGATCTTCGCTGCCCGGTACCTCATCTTCCGGAAATCCGTCTCCACGTAACCCGGGGCAAACTGATCGAAATCACAGTAGAAATCCCGGTCCTTTGTGTAGATTTCCTGATCAAATGTATAGAAGAGCATGGGTATCCCGAGGATGGATGCTTCAAAGACACAGGAGCTGTAGTCGGTGATAAGCAGGTCCGTGACCAGCATAAGATCGTTGATCTGCTCCCGGTCGGAAAGATCGAGAACGCGGCCGGCAAGATCGTCGGGCACCCTGATCTCCTGACGGACGAAGGGGTGATGTTTGATGATCAGGCAGGTATCTGCCGGAAGTTCTTCCATAAACTGACCGACATCAAAGGCATCCTCCGGATAATAGGCGTCCTTGTTTCCGTCCCCCCGGAAGGTCGGCGCGAAAAGCACCACCTTGCGGCCTTCCAGCTGCGGGTAGCGCTGAAAGAGCTCTGTTCTTTTTGCATCTTTATAGTCTCTGTCAAAGAGGATATCCGTTCTGGGAACACCCAGTGCCTTCACTTTCCCCGATGTGATGGCGAAGGCCTCGGCATAGATCCCCCTCACTGCCTCGCTGCTGACGGTAACCAGGTCATAATTGCGGTGGTTCAGGGAATCCTGGGGGGCACCCCCCGGTTTGCCCAGCCGGGAAAAGCCGAAGGTCTTGAAGGCCCCGCAGGCATGCCAGAGCTGTACAACGGAAGTCTGCGGCCGGATATTCAGGCTGTGAAGCTGGGGATAGAAATCCTCCAGGACGATCACCTGGGCCCTGGCGCAGAGTCTGGCACATTCCCTCAGCTCCTTGCGGGACAGCTTGTCCACCGTCTTGGGAACCAGGAATTTGGAGACGTATAGTCCGTTCTCCTGACGGCATCTTTCCATCACCGTGAGAAGGTTTCCCCCCTCCTCCGGGGGCCGTTCCGACAGGAACAGGATATTCTTCTGTTTGACTTCCAGCTGTTTGACGAAATGGTCGTAGGTGGAGGAAAAATAATCCGTCTTCCTCTGCCTGGGGCTGTAGCCGTAACCGCTGTAATCATAGACAGTGGCATTCGCCTCTTTGAAGGAGGCTTCCTTGTCCTTCTCCTTCCGGTAATTCTTCAGGATGAGGAAGGGGAGGGAGACGGTTCCCAGGACAAATTTCAGAACATTTTTGTGCACCTTCCTGTCCTTGTTTTCAAACAGGTCTTTGCGGATGGGGAAGGGCTGGTCTTTCAGCATGGTCTCCTCCATCCCCAGCCAGACGGAGAAGGTTACATTCACTTTATGGCGGGGAGGGTTGACGAAGACGTAAGGCAGCTCGATCAGGGCATCCGCCTTGATCTGTGGTCCTGTCTCTCCCTCCACGATCTGCACTTCCATGGGGAAGCGGCGCTCCAGGCTTCTCTGGGTAAAAACAGCCTGGACCCTCACCTTCTCCCCCTCAAAATCCGTGGGGAGCTTAGCCCTGAATCCCAGTTTCAGCAGATCTTCATCAATATGTACGGTTGTTCGGTAATTATATTTTCTCATGGATCGATCTCTCCTATCTTATGATTTATTATAAAAATTTTTTTAATAAAACACAAGAAATTATTACCAATATATTCCATGAAAATCCCATTTTTACGTTCTTTTCCCCCGTGGCATTGTATGGTATGATAAATGGGAAGCAGTCTGCGGATCCCTGGAAGGGATTCAGGAAAACGAAAGTACAAAGGAGCAGTCCCCTGAGGGGGGTGAAAGATATGGAGAATAAATTTACTTTTCAGGAATTGCATGCCATCGTGGCCGCTCTGCGGAGTGAACACGGCTGCCCCTGGGACAGGGCACAGACCCATGCCACGTTAAAAGAAAATACCATCGAGGAAGCCTATGAGGTAAACCAGGCTGTGGATGATCTGCAGCATACCGGAGATCCCTCCCACCTGAAGGAAGAGCTGGGGGACCTTCTTCTCCAGATCATGCTCCACAGCCAGATCGCGGAGGAATCCGGGGAATTCACGGTGGAGGACGTCATCGACGGCATAGCCAAAAAGATGATCCACCGGCATCCCCATGTCTTCGGCGGAAAGACCTATGAGAACCCTGATGAACAGAAAGAAGACTGGGAGCGGCTTAAAGGCCGGGAGAGCGGACATCAGTATGAGGGTCCGTCCCAGGAACTCCGTCAGGTTCCGGCGTCCTTCCCCGCCCTGATCCGCGGCCAGAAGGTCATGAAAAAAGCTTTGAAATACGACCTGGTGTCCGGGGAGGATGAGGTCATCCTGAAGGATATGCTGCAGTCCGTGGTGGATCTGCAGGTTGCCATGTCCAAACCTGAGGAGGAAGCAGACCGGTCCGGGTATCTGGGAAGGTCACTGATGTCCATCCTGAAGCTGGCGGCAAAATACCGGATCAATGCCGAGGCGGCTCTGACAGAGGCCGTCAATGCTTTCATCGAAGATTGCGATAAATAATATCGTCAAAATATTACCCTGATTTTTGTAATAATCATCGAATATATCTTGATAATCACTAAAAATTTATGGTATCTATACAAGTTTTTTCTGTTTTTCAATTTGAGCATATGTTATACTTAAATACAGGGTTTTATGTATTATTGCAGAAGAATCTGACCTAAATACAAACATAACAGGTAATCAATGAATAAATTAATAAGAAAGGGGCGTATCACAATGCATATCCAACGTCTTGTGGATCTGGAAGATTTTGAATTCGATACATTACTCGTCACCTACAATCACAAAAACAGACTGAGCATCGAGCTTGGCAAGGTTAATGAGATATTTGAAGCTCTTCAGGCTGACGGCCTCCTTGGAGGAGATAAGGTATACGGTCTCCGCGGCAAGGATTTTTCCTACCAGGGACAGCCCTATTACAACCTCATCTTCATCGGTATCCCTGAGAAATCAAGCCCCAGAAGATATCAGCTGCAGTTCGGCACCGCCATCAAGATCGCCAAGAAGTTCAAGAGCAGAAACCTTCTGATGACAGCCATCGGTGATGATGTATCCTACTGGCTCAGCTCCGCCATGAAGGGACTGATCCTGGGGGACTACACATTTGACAAGTATAAATCGAACAAAGAAGAGACATCCGAGCTGAACCTCGGCGTCCTCACCGGTATGGATGCGGCTTCCTTCAAGAAGGAAGAGCAGTATACCAGGATGGTCACCAACGCTGTCAGACTTGTACGTGATCTGGGAAATGAACCGGCAAACGTAATGACACCGTCCGCACTGGCCGATGCAGCAAAAGAAGTATGTGCCAAAAACAATATCAAGTTCTCTGTTCTTGGCAAGGAAGAATGTGAAGCTCTGGGCATGAATGCTTTCCTGGCTGTAGGAAAGGGATCAAAACAGGCTCCTCAGCTTATCGTTATGGAATACAACGGCCGCGCCACCGAGACAGACAAGATCGCCCTTGTAGGTAAGGGAATCTGTTTTGACGCCGGCGGTTATGACCTCAAGCCCCCGAGCTTTATGATGGGAATGCATGGGGACATGGAAGGCGGAGCCGCAGTCATCGCTGCCATGGGTGCCATCGCTGAAGCGAAACTCGGCATCAATGTTGTGGGTGTGATCCCGGCATGCGAGAACCTGGTATCCGGCAAGTCCATGAAACCGGGCGATATCGTCAAGTCCATGAACGGCAAGACCATCGAGATCGGCAACACCGACGCAGAAGGCCGCCTTGTTCTGGTAGATGCCATCACCTATGCGATCCGTGAGTGCGGAGCTACCTCCATCATCGATATCGCTACCCTGACCGGAGCCGTATTGAGAGCTCTGGGCCGCCGTTACAGCGGACTCTTCGCCAACAGCGAAGACCTGGCTGCCAAGGTTGTACAGGCTTCCGTGATCTCAGGTGAGAATGTATGGAGACTTCCTCTGGGTGATGACGAATATCCGGATATCAATGAATCCGATGTCGCCGATATCAAGAATACAGGTAAGGGCGTTCCTTCCGGAGCCATCGCCGGAGCAAGATTCCTTCAGGAATTTGTTGAGAAGAAACCGTGGGTACATCTTGACATCGCAGGAACCGCAGATTCACCGGACGACAAGCAGATCTACTCCAAGGGTGCAACCGGTGCAGGCGCCATGCTGTTATACGAGGCAGTCAAGCTGATGGAGAAACCCTATAAGAGTTATTAAAAGAGAATAAGATCAGAAAGATCATTTCACAAAAAGACCCGGGATTTAAATCCCGGGTCTTTTTGTGAAATGATCTTTCTGATCTTATTCTCTTTTAATAACTCTTATAGGGTTTCTC
>CAJGDH010000021.1 GCA_904502145.1 uncultured Eubacterium sp. | reverse complement strand
GATAATCATTACGATGTCATCTCGGCCTTTATCAAGAGTATGCGGGGAACTGACCCGGATGCCGCGATCTTCTACCTTGCTCGGATGCTGGATGCAGGAGAAGATCCTAAATTCATCGCCCGGAGGATCATGATCTGTGCTTCGGAGGATGTGGGGAATGCGGATCCCATGGCGCTGACCGTGGCGGTTTCCGCTTCCGAGGCAGTGGAGAGGATCGGCCTCCCGGAGGCGAGGATCATCCTTGCCCAGGCTGCTTCCTATGTTGCCTGTGCGCCCAAGAGCAATGCCTGCATAAACGGGATCGACCGTGCCATGTCCCTGGTCAGGGAGCAGGAGACGGGGCAGGTACCCCCCTATCTCAGGGACGGGCATTACAGCGGTGCCCGGAAGCTGGGCCATGCCATTGGCTATAAATACGCCCACAATTATCCTGAACATTATGTGAAACAGCAGTATCTTCCCGATGAGATGGTGGGGGAGAAGTTCTATGAACCCTCCGACAACGGATATGAACGGAAGATCGGTGAGAGGCTGCGGCGTCTCCGCAGCAGAGAGGGGGATGTGTGATGAGATCGATTCAGAGGATACTGGCTATCCTGGGGGCGGCTGCCCTCTTTGGCCTTGTGGTCCTGACCCTGGTGCTGGCAGTGACGGGCAGTCCTTACTTCATGGCTTCTTTCTATGCCATGATCGTGGTACCGGTCTTTATCTACGGCTACATGATCATCCTGAAGATCCTGTCCTCAAGACAGAAGGACCGCATCAGGGATATTCTGGAAAAAGGCGGCCGGGACGAGGGCAGTGATGAGGGAAATATCGGTGAAGGCACGGAAGAGACAGCCGGAGATCATCCTGGTGAGGAGTCAGGAGAAGGGACGCCGGAAGGAGAAGAAAAAATATAAAGTATTTTTACTTGACAACACTTGACCCATCATATATAATGGCCTTCGGTAAAGCAAAATTACTTTACATGAGGTGATTAGGTGTGGACAGTATTGTTGAGAAATCGTTGTTGTTCGACTTTTACGGTGAACTGTTGACGGAACATCAGAAAAAAGTGTACAGCGAATACATCCAGAATGATCTGTCTGTAACGGAGATGGCCGGCCTGCTGGGGATCAGCAGACAGGGGGCCCATGATATGATCCGCCGCTGCGAGAAGATCCTGAACGGTTATGAGAAGAGACTGGAACTGGTCAGCCATTACCGGAAGGTGAAACAGATGGTTAGGGAGATCCAGCAGTGTGCCATCGAGATCAAGGATTGTGAGGATAAGGACCTTCTTCATGCCAAGGCGGCACGGATCGCCAGGCTCTCCGGAGACATACTGGAAGAATACTGACAAGGAGGCTTGTTATGGCATTTGAGAGCCTTACAGATAAATTACAGAACATTTTCAAGAACTTAAGAAGCAAAGGACGCCTCACGGAGTCCGACGTCAAGGAGGCCATGAAAGAGGTCAAGAGAGCCCTGCTCGAGGCTGACGTCAATTTCCGCGTGGTGAAGTCCTTCATCAAGACGGTGACGGACAGAGCCGTGGGACAAGATGTCCTCAACGGGCTCAATCCGGGTCAGATGGTGATCAAGATCGTAAAGGAAGAGATGGAATCCCTCATGGGGTCCGATACCACCGAACTGGTCATCAAACCCGGCAATGAGATCACCATTTTCATGATGGCCGGCCTGCAGGGTGCAGGTAAGACCACCACTTCGGCAAAGATTGCCGGACAGCTGAAGAAGAAGGGCAAGAGCCCTCTGCTTGTTGCCTGTGACGTCTACCGTCCCGCTGCCATAAAGCAGCTTGAAGTGAACGGAGCCAAACAGGGTGTTCCCGTATTTTCCATGGGAGATAAGAAAAACCCGGTGGATATCGCCAGGGCCTCCGTGGAATACGCGAAGGAGAACGGCTGCAATATCGTGATCCTGGATACTGCGGGACGTCTCCATATAGATGAGGACATGATGGAGGAGCTTTCCAACATCAAGAACAATCTGGATATCACCCAGACCATTCTGGTGGTGGATGCCATGACCGGACAGGACGCGGTCAACGTCGCCAAAACCTTCGAGGAGAAGGTGGGAGTGGACGGCGTGATCCTGACCAAGCTGGACGGCGATACCAGAGGCGGAGCCGCCCTTTCCATCCGTGCGGTGACGGGCAAGCCCATCCTCTACATCGGTATGGGCGAGAAGCTTGAAGACCTGCAGCAGTTTTATCCCGACCGGATGACCAGCCGTATCCTGGGTATGGGGGATGTACTTACCCTCATCGAGAAAGCTCAGAATGCGGTGGATGAGGAATCCGCCAGAGAGATGGAGAAGAAGCTGCGCAAGGCAGAGTTCGGCTTCGATGATTTCCTGACCCAGATGCAGCAGATCAAGAACATGGGCGGGATCTCGGACCTTCTCTCCATGATCCCGGGTGTCGGAAGCCAGATGAAGAACGTGGAGATCGATGAAGGTGCCATGGGTCATGTGGAAGCCATCATCTATTCCATGACCCCCGAGGAGAGAGCCAACCCCAACCTGCTGAACCCCTCCCGGAAGAAGAGGATCGCCATGGGAGCCGGAGTGAGTCTTCAGGAGGTCAACAAGCTGTGCAAACAGTTTGAACAGACCAGGAAGATGATGAAGCAGATGACCGGATCCATGGGCAAGAAAGGAAGACGGGGCGGCGGATTCAATCTGGGCGGCATGAAGCTTCCCTTCTGACCGGTTTTCACGACCGGATTTTACAAGGTTCACAACCCCTTTGAGGGTTTGATATACTAAAGATTTTATTATTCAATGAAAGAGGTGCAAAGAATTATGGCAGTTAAAATGAGATTAAAGAGAATGGGCAAGAAGAAAAATCCTATCTATAGAGTAGTCGTTGCCGACGCAAGATCTCCTAGAGACGGAAGAAACATCGATGAGATCGGTTTCTATGATCCCAACCAGGAACCGGCAGTTGTCAGGATCGACGAAGAAGCAGCCAAGGACTGGCTTGCAAAGGGTGCTCAGCCTACTGATACAGTTGCAAGATTATTGAAGAACGCAGGTATCGAAAAATAAAAAACCGGAGGTAAGCGATGAAAGACTTGGTAAAAGTAATTGCAGTATCTCTTGTTGACCATCCGGAAGAAGTCATTGTTACGGAGAAGGAGACGGATCATTCGATCATTCTGGAACTTCATGTGGCTCCGGAAGATATGGGAAAAGTCATCGGGAAACAGGGACGTATTGCAAAGGCTATAAGAACTGTTGTCAAAGCGGCTGCTTCCAAAGATGAGAAAAAAGTGATCGTAGATATCGCTCAATAATTACTGAAATACCATGCCCGTGTTGTTCTGCATCACGGGTATTGTTCTCTGAAGAGAAGGAGAGGATCATGGAAGATTTACTTCAGGTGGGTGTGATCACCGGAACCCATGGATTAAAAGGGGAAGTCAAGGTGTACCCCACGACGGATGATAAGACCCGGTTTACGGACCTTAAGGAGGTTATCCTGATCTCCGACGGGAAGGAGATTCCTCTTAACGTGGAATACTGTAAGTTCTTTAAACAGTTTGTATTCGTGAAGTTTGAGGGACTTGATGATATCAATCAGGTGGAGATCTACAAGAGGTGCCCCATCATGGTCACCAGGGAGAACGCGGTTCCCCTGGAGGAGGACGAGTATTATATCGCCGACCTGATCGGCATGACCATCGTCGATGACAGCGGAATAACCCTGGGCACACTGGAAAATGTGATCGAGACAGGAGCCAACGATGTATACGAGGTTCTCCTGCCGGACGGAGGAAGGATCCTTCTTCCGGCCATCAAGGAATGCATCCTGGATGTGGATATGGAGGACAAGGTGATCCTGGTACATCTGATGAAAGGGCTGGCAGATTCATGAATTTCCACGTCCTGACCTTATTTCCCGATATGATCACCGGGGGACTGAATCACAGTATCACCGGAAGAGCGCTGAAAAATGAACAGATCTCACTTGAGACGGTGGATATCCGCGATTATTCCTGCAACAAGTCCGCCCGGGTGGATGATTATCCCTACGGCGGGGGAGCCGGTATGGTCATGCAGGCCGAACCCATCTATCTGGCTTATGAAGATATGATCAGCCGGATCGGGAGAAAACCCAGACTGATCTATGTGACCCCCCAGGGGAAGGTCTTTAACCAGACCATGGCGGAAGAGCTGGCCCGGGAGACGGACCTGGTCTTCCTCTGCGGCCATTATGAAGGGGTGGATGAGAGGATCCTCGAGGAGATCGTCACCGACCATGTATCCATTGGGGATTATGTACTTACCGGCGGGGAGCTGCCGGTCATGGTGATGATCGATGCCATCTCCAGGTTGGTTCCCGGCGTTCTCAACAACCAGGAGTCGGCGGAATTTGATTCATTTTATGACAATCTCCTGGAATATCCCCAGTACACAAGACCGGTGGAATTCCACGGGAAAACCGTACCCGAGGTCCTTCTGTCCGGCCACCATGCCAGGATCGACCGCTGGAGGAGAGACCAGTCATTAAAACGGACCCTGGAGCGAAGGCCGGACCTGTTAAAAGACGCGGTCCTGTCCAAGGAGGATCTTGCCTACCTGGCCAAGATCGGATACAGACCGGAGGATTGAGCCGGTTTTTCAGGACAGGAATACATTTCCCCGGGAAAATATCCGTATATTTTCAATTAATGCAGGAAAAACCCTTGCATGGCCGGAAAAGTTATGTTATTATTCAATAGTTGTGTAAAAAAGGTGGTCCGCTGTTACGATAGACCTGATCCGGAATCGGTTTATGGGATGTATTAAGAACACCGGCATTATATAGGAGGTAACACATGAAAGACATTATCAAGAGCATCGAAGATGCCCAGTTAAAACCGGAAGTTGACAGTTTCCGTGTCGGTGACACCGTAAGAGTATCTGCGAAGGTTATCGAGGGAACCCGTGAGAGGATCCAGGTTTTTGAAGGAACCGTCATCAAGAGACAGAACGGCGGCGCAAAAGAGACATTTACCGTAAGAAAGTTCTCCAACGGTGTTGGTGTTGAGAAGACATGGCCGCTTCATTCCCCGATCGTTACCAAGATCCAGGTTGTCAGAAGAGGTAAAGTCAGAAGAGCAAAACTTTTCTATCTGCGTGACAGAGTTGGTAAGAGGGCTAAGGTTAAAGAATTAGTTAAATAATATCCGGAAAAATTGAGGGCGAGTAAAGGATTACTTGCCCTGTTTTTCTATCGACGGGGGTTTGCCTGTGAAGAATTATCGTTATCTTGAAAGAAGAAGACAGACATTCAGAAGGATAGGATTCTGGTTTGCAGAGATCCTGATCTGCATATTTCTGGCCCTGATCGCTGCCCAGTTCTGTGTACAGACGGTCACCATCCGCGGTGACTCCATGCAGCCGGCCTACAGGGACGGGGATACTGTCATCGTCAACAAATTAAAATACAGGATCAGCAATCCCGCCCGGTATGATGTCGTTCTCATCGAACTTGAAGCCGGGACGAGCACCCACTATATTGTAAAACGTATCCTGGGCCTTCCCGGAGAGACCATCCAGATCGTCGACGGCAAGGTACAGATCAACGGGGAGGAGATCAAAACGGAGTTTTCCGAAGAGATCCTGTCCGCAGGCCTGGCAGCTTATTCCATCGAACTGGGGGAGGACGAGTATTTCGTCATGGGGGACAACTGCAACAACAGCGAGGATTCCCGTGTGGCCAATATAGGAAATATAAAGAGGAAGCAGATCAAGGGCAGGATCAGCCGTTGATGAGGCTTTCCGCGATCAAGACGAGGAGGCGGCGATGAATTTCCAATGGTATCCCGGCCATATGACCAAGGCCAGGAGGATGATGCAGGAAAACATAAAGCTGATCGATATCGTGGTGGAACTTGTGGATGCCAGGATTCCCATGAGCAGCAAGAATCCGGATATCGATGATCTGGCGAGAAACAAATCCCGCCTGATCATTTTAAATAAAGCCGATATGGCTGACCCGGCCGTGACGGCCGGGTGGGAAGCCTTCTATCAGAAGAAGGGCTTCTTTGTCACCAGGGTGAATTCCCGCAGCGGGAGCGGCATGAAGGAAGTCAAGGCCCTCATCGAGACCGCCTGTAAGGAAAAGAAGGAGAGGGACCGCAAAAGAGGTATCCTTAACCGGCCTATCCGGGCCATGGTGGTGGGTATCCCCAACGTGGGAAAATCCACTTTCATCAATTCCTTTGCGGGCAAGGCCACCGCGAAGACGGGGAATAAACCCGGTGTCACAAAGGGAAAACAGTGGATAAAGATCAATAAGAATGTTGAGCTTCTGGATACCCCGGGTATCCTCTGGCCCAAATTTGAGGATCAGCAGGTCGGTCTGAGACTGGCGCTGATCGGTTCCATCAAAGATGAGATCCTCAACACCACGGAGATGGCCGGGGAGTTTCTTCTCTTTATGAAGGAAGAGTACCCCGGGCTTCTTGAACAACGTTATTCCCCGGAGGTTCTGCAGGCGGCGGACGAAAACGGGGAGATGACAGCCATGCTGGAGAAGATCGCCCTGTCCAGGGGATGCCTGAAGAAAGGAAACCAGGCCGATATCGACAAGGCGGCTCTGCTGGTTCTGGAGGATTTCCGGTCGGTCAAACTGGGTAAGATCTCCCTGGAGAGACCGGAAAAACAGGAGGAAAGTAATGGGGAACATTAATAAGGATGAACAGGTTCAGGAAAAGAGAAGCATGGTAAGAGAGATTCTGGATATGGTGATCTATGTCGCCGTCATCGGGCTGGTGGTCTATCTGATCCTTCATTTTGTCGGTCAGCGGACGGTAGTCAACGGAGACTCCATGGACAATACCCTCCGTGACGGTCAGAGTCTGATCATGGACAAGATCTCCTATCGTTTCCATGACCCCAGAAGATTTGACATCGTCATCTTTCCCGGCCCGGGGGAAGAGGGCGAGCAGCCCTACTATATCAAGCGCGTGATCGGACTGCCCGGCGAGACGGTCCAGATCATTGACGGCAAGGTTTATATCAACGACAAAGAGCTGAAGGAAGATATCTACGGAATAACCGATTACATTGAGTATGCCGGGATTGCCGAGGATGGATATACCCTGGAAGAAAATGAATACTTCTGCATGGGTGACAACCGCCCGGTAAGTTTCGACAGCCGCTATGAAGAGGTCGGTCCTGTGACCAAGGATGAGATCATCGGAAAAGTATGGATCCGGATCTGGCCTTTCAGCAAGTTCGGCCCTGTGGAGGGTGGTCAGCAGTGAGCTTAAAAAGCGTCAGTGAGATCAAAGAAGAATTCATGAGCCTGACTCCCGAAGAGATCCCTGACCGTATCCGCCTTTATGCGGATGACGGCAGGAAGGGTGTGCGGACCCTTCTGGCAGCCCAGGAGAAGAAGCTTATCCGTCTCCGGGAGGAAAAAGAACGCGTGGAGCAGATGTGCGCTTATGAGAAGAAATACAGCGATCATGCCATGATCTGCGGGATCGACGAGGTGGGCCGGGGGCCCCTGGCCGGGCCGGTGGTTGCCGGTGCGGTCATTCTGCCCAAAGACTGCCGGATCCTTTACATCAATGATTCAAAAAAACTCTCTGCCGCGAAAAGAGAGGAGCTGTATGAGATCATCTGCGCGGAGGCGGTGTCTGTGGGCATCGGTATGGCCAACCATACCAGGATAGATGAGATCAATATTCTTCAGGCTACCTATGAAGCCATGCGTGAAGCCGTCAGCCACCTGTCGGTGGCCCCGGACCTTCTTTTAAATGATGCGGTCCGTATCCCGGGGGTCTCCGTGCCCCAGGTACCCATCATCAAAGGAGATGCAAAAAGTATCTCCATCGCTGCGGCCAGCATCGTGGCCAAGGTGGTCAGGGACAGGATGATGACGGAATTTGCCGGGATCTATCCGGGCTATGGGTTTGAATCCAACAAGGGTTACGGCTCGAAGGAACATATGGAAGCCTTGCGGCGGCTGGGACCATGTCCGATCCACCGGCGAAGCTTCATCGGCAATATCCTGTCAGGAGAGTCCTGAACAGATGGAGGAATAAATGATTTGAAGGATATGCGTAAAAAGACAGGCAGTCTTGGTGAGGCTGCCGCTGCCGCCTTCCTTATGGAGAAGGGTGTGCGTATTCTACAAAAGAATTATCGATGCCGATATGGTGAGATAGATCTGATCGGCCTGGACGGATCCGTCTATCTGGTCGTTGAAGTAAAAACCCGCTCTTCCTCCGCCCAGGGGGAACCTGCGGAGGCGGTGGATTTCCGCAAGCAGCGAAAGATCTGTCTCACTTTTGATTTTTACCGGATGAAAGAAAAACTGGATGATTATACACCGGTCCGTTTCGACATTATCGAGATCGACCGTTACGGCAGATGCCGTTGGATAAAGAATGCATTTGAATACCATGAACCGGTATGAGGGGACAGACAGATGAAAGATCATACCCACGAGATCATCAGGGTCATACCCGGGAGTATCGCCGATGAGTGCGGACTTGTACCCGGAGACAGGATCCTTTCCATCAATGATTGTCAGATCAGGGATATCTTTGATTACCAGTTTCATATAGAGAATGAATACCTCGAGCTTCTGATCTCCACCGCAGGGGGAGAAGAGTACCTGCTGGAGATCGAGAAAGACGAGGAGGAGGATCTGGGGATCCTCTTTGAGGAATCTCTCATGGACAGATACCATTCCTGTACAAACAAATGTGTATTCTGTTTCATTGACCAGATGCCGCCCGGCATGAGGGAGACCCTGTATTTTAAGGACGACGATTCCAGGCTGTCCTTCCTTCAGGGCAACTATATTACACTGACCAACATGGATGATGAGGATATAGAGCGGATCATCCGCTACCACCTGGCTCCCATCAACATTTCCGTCCATACCACCAACCCCCAGCTGCGCTGCTCCATGCTCAATAACCGGTTTGCCGGAGATATCCTGGACAAGATCGGGAAATTTGCCCGGGCAGGGATCGGGATGAACAGCCAGATCGTCCTCTGTCCAGGGATCAATGACGGGGAGGAGCTGGACCGGAGTATCCGTGAGCTGGCCGCTTTTCATCCGGCCATGTCAAGCCTTTCCGTGGTTCCGGTGGGGATCACCAGATTCAGGGAAGGCCTGAAAGAACTGGACTCCTACGATAAAGCTTCCGCGGAGAAAGTCATCCGCCAGATCAAAGGATGGCAGGACCGGCTGAAGGAAGAACTGGGGAGCTGTTTTGTCCATGCTTCCGATGAGTGGTTCATCCTGGCAGAGCAGGAGATCCCGCCGGCGGAGTATTACGAGGGGTACGGACAGCTGGAAAACGGAGTGGGGATGATCAGGCTTCTGATGGATGAAGTCAGGGACACCCTGGCCGCCCTGGAAGGGGATGACCGTAAGCGGGAGATCTCTGTCGCCACCGCAAAACTGGCCTACCCTACCATCCTTAAACTCGCCGGGGAAGTCCGGGAGAAGTTTCCGGGCCTGACGATCCATGTCCACTGCATACGGAACGATTTCTTCGGGGAGAAGATCACCGTCTCCGGTCTGCTGACCGGGCAGGATATCATAGCCCAGCTTAAAGGGAAGGAACTTGGGGACTGCCTTTATCTCCCCTGCAACGTCCTTAAGGCGGATGAGGACATTTTTCTGGATGACGTCACTCTGGAAGAGATGAGTCGTTCTTTACAAAAACCTGTGATTATCATACAATCAGAGGGGGAGGATTTCGTGAGAAAACTTGCGGGGATCTGAGATTATCCCCGTGCTTAACATAGAGAAACGGAGGACAGGATGAGTAAACCAGTAGTCGCAGTGGTGGGAAGACCCAATGTAGGGAAATCCACGCTGTTTAACGCCCTTGCGGGGAGCAGGATCTCCATAGTGGAGGACACCCCCGGTGTGACGAGGGACAGGATCTATGCGGATGTCACCTGGCTGAATTATCAGTTTACCCTGATCGATACAGGCGGAATCGAGCCGGAGACGGACGATCTGATCCTGTCAAGGATGAGAGAGCAGGCTGAGACTGCCATTATGACCGCAGACGTGATCCTGTTTCTTACCGATGTCCGGCAGGGGCTGGTAGATGCAGATTATAAAGTGGCGGATATGCTCCGCCGCTCAAGAAAACCCATCATTCTGGTGGTCAATAAAGTGGACAGCTTTGAGAAGTTCATGCCGGATGTGTATGAATTCTATAACCTGGGTCTGGGAGACCCTGTACCCATCTCCGCGGCAGGCATGCTGGGATTGGGAGATATGCTGGATATCGTGGTGGAACATTTTGACCCTGAGTCCATGAATGAGGAGGAGGACGACAGACCCAAGATCGCGGTCATCGGCCGTCCCAACGCGGGGAAATCCTCCATCATCAACCGGCTGCTGGGGGAGGAGAGGGTGATCGTCTCACCCATCGCCGGCACCACCAGGGATGCCATCGATACCACGGTGACCAGATCAGGCCGGGAATATGTCTTTATCGATACGGCCGGCCTGAGAAGGAAGAGCAAGATAAAGGAAGAGCTGGAGAGATACAGTATCATCCGTACCGTGACCGCGGTGGAAAGATGTGATGTGGCCGTGCTGGTGATCGATGCCGTGGAGGGTGTCACCGAGCAGGATGCCAAGATCGCCGGAATTGCCCATGAGAGAGGCAAGGGTGTCATCATCGCCGTCAATAAATGGGATCTGGTGGAGAAGGAAACCAACACCATGAGGGATTTCGAGAAGACCGTCAGGAACAGGCTTTCCTACATGCCTTACGCGGAGATGATCTTCATCTCGGCAGTGACCGGTCAGCGCCTTCCCAAACTGTTTGACCTGATCGACACCGTGATCGAGAACAGGGCTCTTCGCATTCAGACGGGAGTTCTCAATGAGATCCTCACCGAGTCCATGGCCATGAAACAGCCACCTTCGGACAAGGGAAAGAGGCTTCGGATCTACTATATCACCCAGGTTTCCGTGAAACCGCCCACATTTGTCATGTTTGTCAACAGCAAGGAACTGACTCATTTTTCCTATACCAGGTACATTGAGAATCAGATCCGTAATACTTTCGGTTTTCGCGGAACTCCCATCAGGTTTATCTACCGGGAAAGAAAGGAGAAATAACATGAATCCTATTGTTTTCTATGCAATCATTTTTGTGATCGGTTATTTTTTAGGTTGTTTTCAGACAGGATATTTTGTCGGAAAACTGAACGGGATCGATATCAGGGAGTACGGCAGCGGCAATGCGGGAGCAACCAATGTACTTCGTGTCCTGGGGAAAAAGTGGGCACTCTGCACCTTCCTCGGCGATGCCCTGAAGGGCTTTATCCCGGTAATGATCCTTCGTTTCCTGGTCTGCCCGGGTATGGAGAATGTCAATTCCCAGTTCGCCCAGCTCCTGATCGGTTTCGGTGCGGTGATGGGTCACGATTACCCCTTCTTCCTGAAGTTCAAAGGAGGAAAAGGCATCTCCACCTCCATCGCTGTCATGACAGCCTTCGACTGGAGGATGGGACTTGCCAGCCTGATCATCTTCGGTATTGTTCTGGGTCTTACCCGTTATGTCTCCCTGGGATCCTGCCTTCTTAGTATCGGATTCCTGATCGAGATGCTGATCTTACATCCCGGAAGACCGGAATTACTGATCATGGCCGCGCTCTTTACCTTCTTCGCCCTCTATCGTCACCGGGCCAATATCAAGAGGCTCATCTCGGGAACGGAGAGCAAGATCGGACAGAAAGTGGAGATCAAGAAATAGAGAGCAGATTCAATTAACATCATAAATATGCTTTACAATAACAGAACCGGAAGGAATGTTCTGCAGTAACGAATCCCGGATGGCGGTACCCTTGCGGCAGGTTCCCTCGAAAGCGGCTAAACGAACGCTTTCTCAGGAGACCTGTCCGCAAATCCACCATCCGATATGGATCGTTCAGAACATTCCTTCCGGTTCTTGTTGTTTATATAGAGTTTTTATATGCACAGATTCTGTTTTTGTTTACCACTAATCCGTGAGCTGGATCTGCTCCCATTCCTCGTAGAGGGAGAGGAGTTCCTGCTCATTTTTTTCGATTTTTTCCGACAGTTCCATGAGCTTTTCTGCGTCGGTGCTGTTTTCGGGAAGGTTGATCTCTTCCCGATACTGATCGTTTTCTTCCTCGAGGCGGCTGATCTTATCCTCCGTCTTTCTCAGGTCATTTTCCCTTTTTCTGATCCTGGCAGCTTCCTCCCGGGCCCTGATCCAGTCTTCCTTGGAGGAGGATTCTTTTACCGGTTCCGGGGATCCGGCAGCCGACGTAAGATCATCACTGTCTGCCTCGATGTTGCCGGCCTCTTTCTGTTCCAGATAATAACTGTAATTTCCCCGGTAATTGACGATTCCCGAGGGAGAAAAGTCCAGGATCCTGGTGGCGGTCCGGTTGATGAAATAACGGTCGTGGGACACATACAGGACCGTGCCCTCATAACCGTTGATGGCTTCCTCCAGAATCTCTCTGGAAGAGATGTCCAGATGGTTGGTGGGCTCATCCAGGATGAGGAAATTGGCGTTGGAAAGCATGAGCTTGGCCAGGGATACCCGCCCTTTTTCGCCGCCGCTCAAGGTCCCGATCGTCTGGAAGACATCGTCCCCCGTAAAGAGGAAGGCGGCCAGGACATTTCTTATCCTGGTATTGGTCAGCTTGGGGTAGGCGTCGGAGATCTCTTCGAAGATCGTCTTTTCGTCATGGAGGACATGCTGTTCCTGGTCATAGTAACCGATGGTCACTTTGGCTCCGTAGGCGATCTTGCCGCTGTCCCCCCGGAGATGGCGGTTGATGATCTTAAGGAGGGTGGTCTTTCCGGTTCCGTTGGCCCCGATGATCCCCACCACCTCACCGCGCCTGATCTCCATATCCAGGTTGGAGAAAAGGTGTTTGTCCCCGAAGGATTTGCTCAGCTTCTCTATGGTCAGGACATCGTTTCCGCTGGTGACTTCAGGCTCCAGACGGATCTTCATCTTCTGGTCGAACATGAGGGGTTTTTCCACCCGGTCGATCTTCTGAAGCATCTTCTCCCGGCTTTCCGCCCTCTTAATGGATTTCTCCCGGTTGAAGGATTTCAGCCTGGCGATGACCTCCTCCTGATGGGCGATCTCCTGCTGCTGGTTCATATACTGTTTGAGCAGGGCGTCCCTCTGGGCCTTCTTCTTTTCCGCATACCGGGTATAGTTTCCGTGAAATACATTGCTGACTCCCTGTTCGATCTCAATGACTTTCGTCACGACCTTATCCAGGAAGTAACGGTCATGGGAAATGATCAGAACAGCTCCCCGATAGTTGGACAGGAAGGTTTCCAGCCACCGGATGGCGTCCATGTCCAGATGGTTGGTGGGCTCATCCAGCAGGATAAGATCGGGGCGGGAAAGCAGGATACGGCTCAGGGCGACCCGTGTCTTCTGGCCTCCGGAGAGGGTATAGATGGGGGTGTTGAACTCTGCCTCGGTAAAGCCCAGGCCTTTGAGGACCCCGGTGATCTCGCTTTTCCAGGCATATCCGTTGGCTTTTTCAAACTTGTCCGTCAGCCTGGAGTAGAGGTCCATGGACGCACTCAGCCGTTCGCCGGTTTCCAGGCTGATATCTTTCTCCAGGGAGCGGATCTTCTCCTCCATCTCGATGATCTCTTTCTTGGCATCCAGCATCTCCTCATAGATGGTCCTTGTGGAACGGACATCGATGACCTGTGACAGGTAGGAACAGCTGGTGTCCTTCTGAAATACGACCTCGCCGGAATCCGGTTCATATTCCCCCGTGATGATCTTGAAAAGGGTGGTCTTGCCCGCACCGTTTATTCCGATGACCGCAGCCTTCTCCCCTTCATTGATCAGAAAATTTATCTGATTCAGTACATTTTTTCCGCCAAATGATTTTGTGATTTTCTGACAGGACAGTATCATGGTTATCCTCCCACTCCGTGAAATCAGTCTAAAGCATATCTTATCACAAGAGAGAAAAGAAGTAAAATAATAGAAGGAGAGATTTGCGGGGCTAGTCTGTGAATTGTTTGACATAGCAGGATAAATTCAGTATAATATTT
>CAJGDH010000020.1 GCA_904502145.1 uncultured Eubacterium sp. | reverse complement strand
TACGATCACACTGCCCGGGCCCTCTGTCCCTCATCAAGGATACCGGTCCCGATCAGTACATCCTCCACTTCGTCGCAGGTAATGATTGTCAGATGTTCTTTTACTTCTTCAGCAACATCCTTGAGATCAGGAAGATTCTCCCCTGGGATAAATACCCGTGTGATCCCTGCCCTCTGGGCGGCCATCAGTTTCTCAGGCAGTCCCCCTATGGGTGTTACCGCACCGCGAAGGGAAACCTCACCGGTCATGGCGATATCCGGATCCACCGGACGGTCGGTGACCAGGGAAGCCAGGGCGGTGGTCAGGGTGATCCCGGCAGAAGGTCCGTCTTTCGGAACTGCCCCCTCAGGCACATGGATGTGCAGGTCATTCTCGGAAAACAGGTCTGCTTTATCCGGGAACATGCCTTTCACCAGGCTTACTGCAATCTGGGCGGATTCCTTCATCACATCACCCAGCTGGCCGGTGATGATGATCTGTCCTTTTCCCTTGGTGAACATGGTCTCCACATAGAGGATCTCTCCGCCGACCTGTGTCCAGGCCAGCCCGGTCACTACACCCGGTTTTTTCTTTTCCAGGATACGTCCGTGGGTTGACGGACGCATATCCAGCTCGTCTCTCAGCATATCGGGTGTCACTTTATAGATCATGTTCTCATCTTCAGAGATGGCCACCGCTGCCGAACGGCAGAGGGTATCGATCCTTTTTCTCAGTCCTCTTACCCCGGCCTCACGGGTATAATCGGAGATGATCTTCTCCATGGTCCCCTCTTCAAGCTCAAGTCTGTCCCCGGTTATACCCATGGCTTCCATAGATCTTGGCAGAAGGTGTTTCATGGCAATCTGCATCTTCTCCAGGGGAGTATATCCGGTAAAATGAATGACCTCCATACGGTTGAGCAAGGGTTCGGGGATGGTATCCGTGGTATTGGCAGTACAGATAAACATGACATCCGACAGGTCATAGGGGACGTTCATGTAATGGTCCGTAAATGTATTGTTCTGTTCCGGGTCCAGCACCTCCAGCAATGCGCTGGCAGGATCGCCATTGTAGGACATGGACAGTTTGTCCACCTCGTCAAGGACCATAACCGGATTGGAGACGCCGCTCTTGGATATCCCGTCCATGATCCTTCCCGGCATGGCGCCGATGTAGGTCCTCCGGTGTCCACGGATATCCGCTTCATCTCTCACGCCGCCCAGGCTGACTCTCACGTATTCCCGGTCAAGGGCTTTGGCGATGGATCTTCCTATACTGGTCTTTCCGGTTCCGGGGGCTCCCACAAACAGAAGGATGGAACCCTGCTGTTCTTTCTTCAGGTTCATGACGGCGATCTGCTGGATGATCCTCTGCTTGACTTTCTTCAGGCCGTAATGATCCTCATCCAGGATCTCTCTTGCCCTGGAAACGGGAATGAATTTCGGTTCTTCTTTCTTCCAGGATAAACCGGTAATAAAATCCAGGTAATCATAGAGCATCCCGGACTCGGGGCTCTGGTGTCCTTCCTGTTTCAGACGGTTCAGGATCTTCATGGCTTCATTTTCCGCAGCCTCATTCATCCCGGATTCCAGGATCTTCTTCTCAAACTTCTGCAGGTCAGTGACATTTTCCGGATGCATATCATCCAGTTCCTTCTGGAGATATTCCATCTGTTTCCTGATGGCGGATTCTTTATACATATCCTGGTATTCCTTCTGCTGGGATGCGTTTGCATCGCCGGTCACCTTGGCAACCTCAAGGAATTCGTAAAGGATCTGTTCGACCAGCTCCGTCCTTTTTGAAACACTGTCTTCCTCCACCAGGCCATAGATCTCTTCATTGGTCAGGCCCTTGATAAAGGGAGACAGGATCCCGGCGATGGTTCCCATGGAATCCGCGCCCCGGATGAAGTCCTGATACCAGTCCCCCAGATTGAAGCGGGAGGAAACCTCGATGACTCTTTCCTTCAGAGCCTGGAGCTTCTGATAAGAAAGCATCTCATCCATATCCTGGATGTCCCTGTGGCGGGATAAGGTCAGGCTGACTGTATGATCGGGATTCACTCCGACGATATCGAGATTGACCCTGTTCATGGTCTTCACGGAAACATATCCGTACCCGCTGATCTCCTTGACTGCTCCGGATATACCCACCGGATAAAAACTGTCATCGTTCCATTCGCTTCTGTCCTGCTGCTCTTTCAGAAACAGGATCACAACTTTTTCTCCCAGGGAGATATTTTTCGCAGCCTGGGATTTGAATTCTTCCGCCGGAAAATAGGCGTCTGAATAAGGTAATACGATCTTCTTGTAAACAGGTATTACTAACATAATTCCCTCCATTCTGTCAGCACTCTCCTTTAAAGAGTGCTAATCCATTGGTAAAAAGAAAAGCAACGATCGGACGGATCATTCCGACAGTCACTGCTCATATCATTGAAAAAAACATCTTACCGTCTTGACGAAAACTGGACATTTGTCTATGATTAAGTTGATAATAATCTATAATTGGACATTTGTCAAGTTTTTGTTGGAGATTCTTATGTACAGAGGTTGTAATAAAACTGCCCTCGCTTCCCAGAGGCAGATCGCCGATGCTTTCGTTCTGCTCCTGAAAGAGAGGCCTTACCCTTCCATCAGTATCAGCCAGATCTGTAAAACCGCCGGTGTTTCCCGCCAGACCTTCTACTCTCTTTTCGAGTCTAAGGAGAACATTATCCTGTATGAGCTGAGCCGAAAGCACCATTTCATTCCCGGGGAAACCTGCGGCAAGAAGGCTATGGATCTGAAAGACCTGTGTCAGGAATACAGCAGTTATATCGTGGAGAAAAAGGATTTTCTTTCCCTGCTGGTGAGAAATGATATCATCTATCTCATGCACGATTGTCTTTGTGATTCTTTTTCCGCATGCAGCTGTTTTGAACCGGACCGGCCGGATGAATACCGCTCCTTCATGGCGGAATTTCTTGCGGGAGGATTGTCGGCCATCGCCCGGAATTACATTGTACAGGGGGGAAAGCTGTCCGCCTCTGAACTCAACGAACTGATCTATGCCATGTTCAGCGGCAGAATGCTGAGATAAAAAATGTCCGCAGACTCTTTTTTTTCGAGTCTGCGGACTTTTTGAATGACATATTCTAATAGATTTTTTTGATCTCCCCGGTGATATCGTAGGTTTCCCTGAAGAGCTCAATCTCGGCAGGACTCCTGACCAGCATGATATCCTCAAATTTGCCGGTCTTTTTATCCTGGAAACCCGCCACCTGTTCACCGGTACAGATGCTGCATTTCAGGACAGGTCTTTTTGTTTCCTTATCATAGGATTTCTTCACTATATGATGATTATTTTTCTTCTTAAACAGCATGGGAATGACACCTCCGAAGATCAGTCATTGAATGTCCTCTTCTCCCATTCATCCGCACCGGTGGAGAAGTCTTTGTTCATCAGCTGCTCTCTCTCTTCCACATTTTCAAGCATAAACATGTACCGGTTGTCGATCGGAGTCTGGGATGCTTTGTTCTTAATCTCCGCCTGGACAAGTTTTGTAGTCTTATCGGGCGCCTTGATGGTTCCGGCTCCGCCTGCACAGCCGCCGGGGCATCCCATTCCTTCCAGCAGATATCCCTTATACTTACCCATCTTGGCCATCATGAGCATCTTCTTACATTCAGCAAGACCTTCTGCCCTGGCGATCTTCACCTCGGCGTCCGGATTGATCTGTTTGATCCGGTGAGCTACTGCGTCAGCAACACCTCCGGAGATGGCGAAACCACATCCGTCTCCGCTGCCGGAGTCGAAGGGAAGGTATTCCTCCTCAGTGATATCATCGAGAGTGAAACCTCTGGCATCCATCATGCCGGCCACTTCTTCAAAGGTAAGAACGAAATCCACATCAGAGCGGATGGTCCTTCTCATGGCTTCCAGCTTCTTCGCAGCACAGGGCCCGATGAAGGCGATCTTACATCCGTCATGACGTTTTTTCACCATACGGGCAGTCAACACCATGGGGGTGAGGGCCATGGAGATACTTGGCGCAAGATCCGGGAAATTCTTCTTGGCAAATGCAGCCCAGGCCGGGCAGCAGGATGTGGCCATGAAATCCATCTTCTCCGGTACCTCTTCCAGGAAATCCCTGGCCTCGGCAACCGTACACATATCGGCACCGATGGAAACTTCTCTTGCATCACGGAATCCCAGCCGTTTGAACAGGGCCCGCACTTTCTGGTTGTCCTTGTCATCGCCGAACTGGCCCACAAATGCGGGTGCAACGATGGCGTAAACCTTTTCCCCGCCCCTGATGGCCTTGATGCACTGATAGATCTGACTCTTATCCACAATGGCACCGAAAGGACAGGAAACCAGACACTGACCGCAGCTTACACATTTATCCTGATCGATATGAGCTCTTCCGTGTTCATCGTTCTTGATCGCCCCCGCACCGCAGGCAAGGGTACAAGGTCTCTCCTGCTTGATGATGGCATTATATGGGCAGGCGGAAACACATTTTCCGCATTTGATACATTTGCTTTCATCAATGACGGACTTTCCGTCCACCATGGAGATGGCATCCTTGGGACAAACTTCCATACAGGGGTGTTCCAGACAACCCTGGCAGCCGTTGGTCACCATCACTCTCTTCTCCGGGCAGGCATTACAGGCGAATTTGATCACGTTGATCAATGGCGGAGTGTAATAATGATCGCTGATATCCGCCTGTTCGATACCGTCGCTCAAAGGTCCTCCCTGGCTGGCCGGCCGGTAGGGCATACCCATGGCCGTACGGATCCGTTCCCCGAGGATCGCCCTCTCAAGAAAGATGTTGGAACGATAGCGGTTCTCCTCACTGGGCAGCATCTTGAACGGAAGCTGCTCAAATTCTTCTTTGGACAGGTCCTCATAGGCGAACCTTGCCACTTCTTTAAAAACCATATGCCGGATCGTCGTTTTATTAGATTCAAGTCCTCTCATAGTGTAATCCCCTTATTATTGATATATTGTATATAAATATCTTAACACATTCTGAAAAAACAACAAGTAAAGTAAGGGCATTATTCGATATTTTTCTACCTGCGCATGGATATCCCGCGTCCGGCCAGATATTCTTTCAGGTCCATGATCTCCAGTTCCCGGAAATGAAAGAGGGAAGCCGCCAGGGCAGCGTCCGCCTTGCCCAGGGTGAAAGCATCATAGAAGTCTTCCTTGGTTCCTGCTCCGCCGGAGGCAATGACCGGGATCCCTACATTTTCGGAGATGGTCCTGGTCAGTTCCAGGTCGTATCCGGCCTTGGTACCGTCACAGTCCATGCTGGTCAGCAGGATCTCTCCGGCTCCGAGCTTTTCAGCCCGTATCGCCCATTCCACAGCGTCGATCCCCATATCGATCCTCCCGCCGTTTTTGAAGATGTTCCATCCTCCTTCGGGTCTCCTTTTGGCATCGATTGCAACCACCACGCACTGACTGCCGAATTTGTCTGCCGCTTCGCTGATCAGCTCCGGCCGCATGATGGCGGCACTGTTCACGGAAACCTTGTCGGCGCCTTCCCGGAGAATGACCCGGAAATCCTCCACCGTCCGGATACCGCCTCCCACGGTGAATGGGATAAAAACCTCCTCAGCCACATGGCGTACCATATCCACCACGGTTTTTCTCGCATCCGACGAAGCGGTGATGTCCAGAAAGACCAGTTCATCTGCCCCGGCTTTATCATAGGCCGCGGCGATTTCCACAGGATCTCCGGCATCGATCAGATTGACGAAATTAACTCCTTTGACCACACGTCCTCCATGGACATCCAGGCAGGGAATGATTCTTTTTGTAAACATAGTTTTTCCCTCACTTCCCAGGCTCTTTTTCGGCTGAGTTTCCGGTCAGCCGGATAAAATTCTGCAGGATACGAAGACCTACACTGCTGCTTTTTTCCGGGTGGAACTGGCAGGCATAGATCTGGTCATGCTCCACCGCGGCATGGATGGTGGTGGAATAATGCGTGACCGCTGCCACATCCTCGGGGTCCTCCGCGGACAGATAGTAGGAATGAACAAAATAAACGTAGGACTCAGGCGGGATGTCCTTAAACAGCCTGCTGCCCTCTTTGGTCTTAATGGAATTCCATCCCATATGGGGGATCTTCAGCCCCTCCTGGTCAGGTATACGTAAGATCCTGCCTTTCAGAAGGCCCAGCCCCTGCACTCCGGGAGATTCCTCGCTGGATTCAAAGAGCAGCTGAAGCCCGAGACATATCCCAAGGAGGGGGATCTTCCTTTCCGCCACCTGACGGATCACCTGGTCAAGACCTCTGCTTTTCAGACGGGCCATGGCGTCTCCGAAGGCCCCTACGCCCGGGAGGATCACACCGTCACTGTTGAGGATAAGTTCGGGGTCGGTAGTGATCACGGCCTCCTGGCCCAGATGGATAAGCGCCTTCTCCACACTTTTGATGTTTCCGGCATCATAATCGATGATTGAGATCATAATAAACCTTCTTTCCGGGTATTTTCTCTGCTTGATCGGAAAATTATTCCGTTTATTCAATAATTATATGCTTTTCCAGTATATAATATTTTTAAGTAAAACTCCACTCTTCATCATATTTTTTATCGATTTTTCCCGCTGTTTTACGGGAAAAATCCTTGTTTTTTCTCATAATGAATACAAAGAGTCACCTAACTCCGGGCAAACTGTCCATTTTTACCAAAACAGATAAAGTTCATTGATTTTTTTCTGCAAGTATTATATCATAGGGAAGGATTTAAACACCAATCCAAAGTCCGGCCATATGTCCGGGCTTTATCCATAACTTACTTTAAGAGAGGGGTTTACTAAGATGAAATCTACATTTAATGTACAGTTTGCAGGCAGCACAGTTGAGTACAAAGAAGTGATCGCTGCTGCAAAGAAGATCTGGGTTGATGAAGGAAACCAGAATCGTCTGGTAAAAGATCTTACTCAGCTCGATTTATACGTTAAACCGGAAGAGAACAAAGTATACTATGTTTTCAATGGTGAGGAATCCGGTGATTTCCCGCTCTACTAATCCGGAAACGCATTAAGACATGAAAAAACATCACATTACACACTTATTTTAGTGTTGATGTGATGTTTTTTTATTTTGAGTATTAAATGTTTAATATTAATTGTCCATATTAATTGTCCATGGATTCCGTATCCAGGTCGAACCAGAATACTACTCCGTCTTCCGTGTTCCTCACTCCGTATTCTTTTCCATGGGCTTTCATGGCGGCGGCCACAATGGAAAGTCCTATCCCGTTTCCGCCATACTCTCTGGTCCTTGCCTTGTCCGCCTTATAGAATTTGATCCACAGTTTGTCAAGATCCTCCTCAGGAATGGGATCACCCTCATTAAAGACATTTGTGCGGACCCGGCCTTCCAGCCTTTCAAACCATACTTTGATCTTACCGCCTTCCCTGACATGATTCAGTGCGTTGGTCATATAGTTGGTGAAGACTTCCTCGATCATGAATTCGTCAGCCCAGACATATGTCTGGTCCTCTTCGTCAAACTCAACCTTCGCCCCCTGCTTATCAAACAGGATGCGGGAGCTGTTCAGCTTATTCCTGATCATCTGACACAGATCAAACCTTGAGATATTCAGGGGAGTCGTTCCGAATTCCAGCTGATTCAGCGTCAGGAGTTTACGCACCATACTGTTCATCTTCCCGGCTTCGTCATGGATCACGTCACAATAATAATCCATGGTTTCCTTATCCTCAGCGATACCGTCCTTCAGGCCTTCGGTATAGCCCATGATGATGGCGATGGGTGTTTTCAGCTCATGGCTCACATGGGAGACAAATTCCTTGCGCATGGCATCCACTTCCTCTTTCTTGCGGATGTCCTGCTGAAGTTCAAGATTGGCGGATTTCAGGTCCGCGATGGTTGATTCCAGTGCCTCGGAAAGCTTGTTGATGGATTGTCCCAGTTCTCCGATCTCATCCTCCGTCTGAACATTGACCCGGGCTTCGAAATCAAGCTCAGACATACGGTTTGCCACATCCGCCATCTCTTTGATGGGGCTGGTAAAACGATAGGCATAGATGGAGATGGCGCAGATGCCCAGAACAATAGCCACCAGACTGATATAGGCCATGAGCCGGGAACTGATCCGGATGCTGGTCCTGATCCCTTCGATGGGGATGTGCATGGCCACCAGATAATCATCGTCCGTAAAACCGAACATATATATTCCGTTCTGCCCGGTTTTTTCATCCTTTAACTGGGTGACATAATATCCCTTGGTCACCAGGGTGGAAATCTCTTTTTTCAGATCGGAATCGATCCAGCCTGAGGAGAGGTCCTCCCCTTCACTGCCGGATTCCTCCTCCATGGAAAGCCGGTAACGGACCAGCTGCAGATACTCCAGGATCCTTTCGTAGGTCCTGGTCCCTCCGTGCATATTGGAGAAGACAACGGTCCGGTCATTGTACGCCAGCCCTGAAGACTTGATGATCATCAGCCTGGCATTACTGCTGTCGGTGATCTCCTCCAGGTCCTCCGCCAGCCCATCCAGACTCTCAGCCTCCCTGAGGGCGGTTTTCACCTGTTCATAAGAGCGGATGATGGATGATTTCTCCGATGCGATATAGTATTTTTCGGCAAATGAGACATTGAGGATCCAGGTCAGGATCAGTACAAGGCTGATGATGGACACCAGGATCGCTGTCATCTTCAATCTGATCGAATGCTTCCACATAATTTTCACTCTGCCTCGAACTTGTACCCGATCCCCCATATGGTCCGGATATAATCTCCTTTATCTCCCAGTTTGCTCCTCAGTTTTTTCACATGGGTATCGATGGTGCGCGGGTCTCCGTAGTAATCGTAATTCCATACCTGGTTGAGGATCTTCTCCCTGGAAAGGGCAACCCCCTGGTTGAGAAAGAAATAATGGAGAAGTTCAAATTCCTTGTAGCTTAAAGCAACCTCCTTGCCGTCGATCTTGACTACGTGTGCGTTCAGATCGATGGTGATCCCTCCCAGAGAGAGGGTTTCATCAGAAGAGATGGCCTTGCTTCTGCGCAGGATGGCTTCCACGCGGGCGACCAGGATCCTGGGGCTGAAGGGCTTGGAAATGTATTCATCGATGCCCAGGTCATAACCTGTGAGCTCATCACTTTCCTCCCCCTTGGCAGTGAGGAGGATGATGGGCACATCGGAATACTGCCTGATCTCTTTCACCACTTCATATCCGTTTAATCTGGGCATCATGATATCGCAGATCACAAGGGAGATGGATTTGTCGGAGAAAAAAATATCCAGTGCTTCCTCACCGTCGGCTGCCTCCAACACCTCATATCCACCCTTCTTCAGGAAATCCTTCACCAGTTTGCGCAGTCTGCTTTCATCATCTACCACCAGTATCTTAAGCTTGTCCATCTTTCCTTCCTCCCGGTCCGGTCTGTATTTTTCTCATACTCTTTATCCGTATGACTTTTATTCATGTTTTATCTTTACTGAAAAGAGATTATATATGAGGATTATGAACTTCCTGTGAACAAAACTACAATAAAATATAACTGTTTTCATCCGAAAAAAGATAAAACTCCCTCGGTCCCCAAGGTGTTTTATAAACCCGTTCCGAGACGGGATAGAAGATCCGGTCAGAGAAATCCTCAAGCTGTTCTTCCAGGTACCGGTCATGAGCTTCATGTTCCTCATCGTCAAACACTTTGAAAGCGTAGTCAAAAGTGGTCTTGAGACGTTCCAGCTCGACGGCCATCCTGTGTTTCCGGTAATACTTGGCAAAATTATAGATGATGAACAGCCTTGACATGGGGCGGAACACCCTGCCCCTTGCATCCATGCGAAGCTTCGGCGCAAGCCCGTCCGAGGAGAAGGTCCCGCTGCGGATGGCTTCAAGTGCCCGGTAACCCTCTTCCGGATCATTTCCGGCCAGACAGGCCACCGTCTGGTAACATCTGCATATATCGGCATAAGGGAGATCATGTTCATGGCAGAATACCTTGTCGATCATATGCTTGTTCCAGCGGGCATATTCCCTGCAGAAGGGTTCTCTGTCTTCCGCCTCTGCCTTTCCTGTGACAAAATCCCACAGAAAGTCCAGCATGTTCTTGACCATGACATAATCCCCCTCATCATAGCCAAGCCTTCGCAGATGGGTTGCATATTGTTCCTTCTGCTTCTCTGTCATCATTTCGGTAATCTCTTTCATGAAAAGTCTCCTTTCTCTGTCTATATTTCTGCATTCGTGTATTTCTGTATCCGGATATTTCTGTATCTGAACCTTATGAGTTTTAGTCCTCATCAGGTTTCGTCTGTTCTGCAAAGAGGGGCTGTGTTATGATATGTTTTCATATCACGCCACAGCCCCTTTACGGTCAGGTCATTTAGTGTGTCATTGATTCCAGTACGGAAAGTGCGTCTTCAGGGATCAGGAGCCGGCCGTGTTCCCTGAGATAGTAGGCAGAATTATCCGCCGATCTGCATTCTGCACCATACTCTTCCGCGGTGATCATAAACCGGATGATGTCCGTTTTATCATCCGAAGGTTCAAATTCCACCAGCAGGATATAGTCATCATGAAGACGGTAAAGCTCCGAGGAATAAAAATAACGTTCATCCAGGAGGGCCGAAAAGGTCATCAGTTCATCCATGCCGGAAAAGGTCAGTCTCTGGGCCGGGAGACAGTCAGCCTGTTTTTTCTCTACTGTCTTATCCCGCGGAGCTTTCTCTTTCCTCCTGGGAGGAGCCGTATCCGGCTCCGGAGGTCCTTCCTTATGTTCTTCTCCGGAGGCTACCTTGTTCAAAAGCTCCATAAACTTCAGAAATTTCTCTATATCCTGATCCATGGATTTATCGGGAAATGTGCAGCTTATGGTGATCAGAAACTGATCCGCAGGCAGGGCCCTTGCAATATAGTTCTGTACACCGTTCTCCGTATTCCAGTCGATATAATTACGGGAATCATCAACGATGGCGGAAAGAAAATCAGACATGAGCCCGGCATCCCTGGAAATCTCATTCAGATCAAAACCCATCTGCCGGATCTCCTCCTTATTGATCAGACAACGGATGGTCTGATCGTCCAATTTCCAGTAAACCATAGGATCACCTTCTTCCATCATGCATCAATTCAGAAATGTTACCTTATCATCGGAGATGGAAATACTGATCTCATCGTAAAGATAATCCGTCTCCCCGTCCGTATGGACATACTGTGGTCTGTCTGTAGTGATTCGTGCTTCGGAACATCTGAACTGGTGGACACCTTTTCTCCGGATATGTGTACCTACAAAAGCCTGCGGGATAATAAAGGGAAGCTTCCTTCCGGGAATCCCCTCCACCGCACAGATGTGGAGCAGGTTATCTTCCGGCCTCACATCCGGACAGAATTTGAATCCGCCTCCTTCGTAGGGAAGGATGTGGAAAGAAGTGAAAAGAAAACGATTGCTCGTAAGTACCTCTTCCCCGTCAGCCCAAAGATGAGCAGAGAATCTGTCTGTTTTCAGAAGCCCCCTGACACCGAAGGCGAGATAGATGAGACGCCCCAGTCCCAGGGTATTCAGAAGACGTTTTGCCTTTGAGTGTTCCGCCTGGTAACATACCCTTGCGTCAAAACCGATGCCTGCACTGACAAAAAATCTGTGTTGACGGTCTGACCGATAGGTTACCGTACCGTAATGGATCTGTCTGATCTGTCTGTCATATAAGATCAGATCCATCTCTTCCTTGTAATTGGTGGTGATCCCCATACCCCGGGCAAAATCATTTCCCGAGCCAAGGGGAAGATATCCTATACGGATGCCTCTGGTATGCTGCATCCCGTTGAGGAAGGCATTCAGGGTACCGTCACCCCCAAGGATGACCAGCGTTTTTTCCTCCTCATCGGAAGTAAGCTGCCGGGCAAAATCCAGAATATCCTGTTGACTTTTCGAGATGGTTGCCTGATAAACGATTCCTTCTTTCTTCAGTTCCTTTTCTATACCTCTCCAGGTACGCATACTTTTTCTCATCCTGGATGAAGGATTGATCAAAAAATACAGCATAATCCCTAAAAATCTCCATATATTTATCCCTTATGGCGCCTTAAATGATATGGCGGGCTCATAAAAGAAATTAACCGTCCATGGGCATAATCTGATACGGTAATATTATATCAGCAGAACAAAAAGATGAAAATATATTTTTTCGGTCAATAGAAGTAGTTTTTACGATTTTATGAAAATTCTTTTAAATACGATTCTTCTGTGGTATAATCACAAAGATTCACTCTTAAAACAGAGATTGATATAGGATAAAATTGCAAAAGGGAAACTGATTGATCTATGCGAAAACGATTGTTGATTTTTATTCATTTATGTATAATCCTTGCTTTTTGCCCTTCCATAAAGACACTGGCCTTCGAGCATGTCTATGAGCGCAGGACGGAGGAAATCTACGCCACCGTGCGTTACAGTCTCATGGTGTATGACAGCGTCGAAGGAGACTTTCTGACCTATGTGTCGGAATTTGAAGGGATCAAGGCCTGGAAGGAAGAACCGGAATGGTACCGGATCGAATATGTGAAGGACGGGGAGACCAGGACCGGATGGATCACAAAGGGTGATTTTTATTCAGACTGCCTGATCTATGACGGCAGGGAGAAGCAGATCCTGGCTGACGGAGAATACCAGATGGCTTTCTCCGAGAATTCCAGGAAGTATAACGCTTCCGTACTGGAGCAGGACCTTACGGTGATCGACCGCTTCCACTGTACTTTCACCTTCCTGGGAGACGGTCTTTTTACCATCATGAATACCTTGACAGGGCAGTATCTTCAGCCTGATCCCCTGTTCAACACCGTACCCAGGGATTTCTGGGGTCCCGAGAAAACCGCAGGTGCTTTTCGCCTGACCAGAAAGGGCAATTATTTTTCCATCCGGGACAGCGTGACCAACCGGTCCCTGGTGAAGGACCATAACGGGATCATCTGCTATACCCGCCACAAAACTTCCTGCTGGAGGCTCACCAGGTACAATAAGGCGATCTACAAAGACTCCGTCAGGGTTTTTGCCCAGTTCGACGCAGACTGGGCTGACTATTACTACGGTTCAGGCAGGAATGAGGATCCTTCCACCAACCTCTTCACCACCTCCGGCTGCGGCATCTTCTCTACGGTAAATGCCATCTATGCAGTGACAGGTATGTTCCCTGATCCCTATGAACTTGCCCGTTATGCGGTAAAGAAGGATTATCGTATCCTGGACAACGGAACGGACAGCGGCTTCTTCAAGGCGGCGGCAGGAGAGTTCGGAAAAAAATACGGTTTCTCCTATGACGGCAGCAGCGGTTCCATCGACCGGCTCAAACAGAAGATACGTCGCGGTGATGTGGCCATCTCCCATGTTCCCGGTCATTATGTGGCCATCGTATCTTACGATAAGAAAAGGAAGAAATTCCTTCTTCTGGATCCTTATCACCTCTATAAAAGGGCCACAAATGCCTACGGAGACTGGATCAGCCTTTCCGATCTGGAAGACGGAAACCTGATGGGTTATGAGTTTTATTTCTATAAGCCGGAGAGGCCTAAAGATTAAATTGTGACAGGTTTTTATACAATTGAACATGATGTCAAAAATTTCCTTTAAGTGATTTGTATTTTCCATGTTCATATTCTTATATGGGTATATAATAGACTTAAGTAAGTATGTGAAGGTGTTGAGTATGAACCTTAAAGAGATAAATGCTCTGTGGCAGGAATACAAAACAAAATATGAGATCGACAACGACGTCATGATCGAAGACGTGAAGTATGACGCGGAAGAGTATGTGGAGGGCTGCTTCAATCTTTTGGAGCTGATGGACGGACGTTATATCCTTCATCTGAATTCCAAGGTCCATCTGTATACGGACAGTTATGTGAAGTTCATTCTCTTTCATGAGTTCACACATTTTTATGACTTCTTCAAGTGTCCTTATACGGAAAAGAGCGACAAACTTTTCTTCATGAATGCTTATTCGGAGTACCATGCCTGCAGGGTCACCCTGGCCAGAGTGATCAATCAGTACCAGATCAAGCTGACTGATGTGAACAAGATCCAGGTTCCCGGTCCCTACAAGGAGGTATCCATCCGCAATCTGCTGGATGAATGTCTGTACCGTCTCCGCTATTATATGGAGATCTACTATCTCACCTATCAGATCCATGACTTTATCAATGCTTTCCGGCAGATGATGTATCTGTTCGGTTATCTGTCCCTCTTCAAGGAGGATATGAAGCTTGTGGAATACACCCTCAAGGTGATCGGCCTGAAAGATGAGAGGGTTCCCGAACTTTATCTACACATGAAGGAGGAAGAACTGGATAAGGTTGTTCCGATCTACAGATCTATTGCCGACGATGTCATTCTGACCTATATCCGGGTATCTTTCCGCAGATACTACGACAAGGAGATCCTTCCCGACGATGAGCTGGAGAAGATCAACAATGATAATTATCAGGAATACATCAAGATCCTTAATGAACGTCTCCGTCAGCGGTCAGCCTTGAAGGGGATCATTGAGAAGGAAGAGGCTGAGGCGGAAAAAGAGATGGAGGAAGCTGCTCTGCTGGCCTATTTTATGGAACAGCTCCGCTACCTTAAGCCCTGACCATTCCCGATCAACTGCATAAAGACAACAAAACCGCACGATTCATCGTGCGGTTTTTTCAATGATAGCCTCTGAAGGCTTCCTCATAGGCACACCATTTTTCATACCAGTCAAGCAGGCAGGAGGTATAGTTTTTTTCGGAATCCTCCAGTAAGTTAAACTTCTCCGTAAGTTCCGAGGGTTCAATACCGAATTCATCCCGATAGATCCAGACCAGTTCCGGGTCCTGTCCCCGGAAACCAAGAAGCGCGGTTTCATAAACCAGAGCTGATTTCTCCAGCTCCTTTCCTGCCAGGCCCAGCTGCCAGTCACAGTAGGCCTGTTCCGTGCTCAGTCTTCCGGACTGGATCCTGCTTCTGCCAGGCACCTCCGCCAGCTCCCGGCGAAGGATATCGTTCTCCTCTTCCCGGCTAATGATCCCCTTTCTTCTTCTCTCCTCTTCCCTCTCT
>CAJGDH010000019.1 GCA_904502145.1 uncultured Eubacterium sp. | reverse complement strand
TGACTGTTCCGCAGGTCTGAACGGATCCATCCAGTTCCAGATCGACGCGAACTACCTTCCGGACGGATGGCGTTCCTTCATGGCACGTGCCGTCAGGGATAAATTCGGCAAACCATGTATCTCCATGGGCAACTACCGTGATCCCAAGGTGGTGGAAGAGAAGCTTGCCTGCGGTGACGCTGATTTCATCGGCATGGGCCGCGGACTGATCGCGGAACCCGAATGGGTAAACAAAGTGGAATACGGCCGTGAGGATGATCTCAGAAAATGTATCTCCTGCAACATCGGCTGCGCAGGCCACCGTATCGGTATCAACAGACCTATGAGATGTACCGTCAACCCGGCGGTCACCTGCGGTGAGGATTATGCGGACAAGAAGATCAAACGTCCATGCAACGTGGTTGTGGTAGGCGGAGGTACCGCCGGTCTCGAAGCAGCATGTACCGCCGCGGAAGTGGGATGTACGGTCGTCCTCATTGAGAAGAAGGCCTACCTGGGCGGACTTTCCGCAGAGATCTCCAAGATCCCGGACAAGAAACGTCTGGGGGACTTCCCCAAATACCTGATCCACAGGGCATCCAAGCTTCACAACCTTTTCATTCTGAAGAATACCGCTGCGGATCTTGAACTGATCGACAGCTTCAAACCGGATATCGTCGTCAATGCCACAGGATCCGATCCCCTTCTTCCTCCGATCAAGGGAATCAAGGAGAACGTGGATCAGCCCGATTCCAAAGTGGCTTCCATCCTCGGCATGATCGAGAAGGTCAACGAGTACGGCGATGACCTCAAGGGTAAGAAAGTGGTTGTCATCGGCGGAGGTGCCGTAGGTCTTGACGTTGTGGAATTCTTCGCAAAACGCGGGGCCGCCTGCAGCATCGTTGAGATGATGCCCATCATCGGCAACGGCCTGGATCCGGTTACCAAGGCAGACACTACCACCATGATGAAAGACCATGAGGTAAAACAGTACATCAACACAAAACTCATGGAAGTCGCTGCAGACCATTTCCATGTGGAGACTCCGGAAGGACCGGAAGACCTCTTCTTCGATTACGGCTTCGTCTGCCTGGGCATGAAAGCCTACAATCCGCTGCTCGAGGCCATCAACGAAAAATATGAGAACACTCCCGTTGCGGTCATGAACATAGGTGACAGCAAGAGAGCCCGCAGGATCATCGAAGGTACGGAAGAAGGCAGGGGCATCCTGGATGTGCTGGAAAAACACGGTTTCAGATAAATCCGGGGCCGAATGATAACTTCAGTCGATGGATTGCATTTGAATGACAAAGTTTTTTCAATTTGTTTTTCCAATATCCCTATGTTAGATTTAAAGTACTTAGTATGGTACGTAAAACAAAGCTATTTAAGGAAAAGGAGTTGTAACTATGGCATTACTTTACACAGAAGACCAGAAATCCCTGATCGATATGGTCCATGACCTTTGCGAAAGAGAATTAAAACCCCATGTTGCAGAATGCGACAAGACCGGTATCACTCCTGTAGAGCTTTTTGACCCCTTCTTTGAGATGGGCCTTCATATGCTTGAGATTCCGGAAGAGTACGGCGGAGCAGGAATGGACTATGAGACCACAGCCATGATCTTTGAAGAGATCGGTAAATACGATGTAGGTTTCGCAGATACCATCGTTACTACATTCGTTGCCCTTCGTAACGTAATCCAGTCCGGTACACCGGAGCAGGCTCAGTATTTCGCAGACGTTATCGCAGAAGGTAAGTTTGCCTGCTTCGCTATCACAGAGCCGGGTGCAGGTTCCGACGCAGGTGCTCTTCGTGGCACAGCTGTTCCGGATGGCAAAGGCAACTATATTCTTAACGGAACAAAATGTTTCGCAACAAACGGCGAGTGCGCATCCCTTTATGTAGCATTCTTCAAGACTCCTGAAGAAGGAATCACCGCATTCCTGATCGACAGGGATACACCCGGATTCTCCATCGGTGCTCATGAGGATAAGATGGGCTTCCGTATGTCCAACACAACAGACCTCATCTTTGAGGACGTTGTTGTTCCGGAAAGCAGGATCGTCGGCGTTAAAGGCCAGGGCCTCAAGGTTGCTTTGAACGGTCTTAACGTATCCCGTGCTTTTATCGCTACCATGGGTGTAGGCCTTATGCAGCGTGCACTTGACGAAGCAGTCAAATATGCCAAGGTTCGTGTACAGTTCGGCAAACCGATCATCAAACAGCAGCTTGTTCAGGCTCTCCTGGCTGACATGGCCATCCTGACCGAGACATCCCGCTGCCTGGTAAACAACACCATGAAGATGATCGATGCAGGCATGAATGTTCGTAAAGAAGGTTCCATCGTTAAGGCATTCGTAACAGAGGCTATGCAGGAAGTTACCGCTAAAGCCATCCAGGTATTCGGCGGATACGGCTACTCCCGTGAATATCCGGTAGAGAAGCTTTACCGTGATGCAAGGATCTTCACCATCTTTGAAGGAACCAACGAGATCCAGCGTGAGACCATCGCAAAAGCTCTTGACAGAGAGTACGAAAAATATATGAACTGATCATATATGCACTTTTCTGAACAATTAATAGGATAAAGTGATATATAGGATACAGATTCCATCTGGAATCTGTATCCTTTTTTTTTCGCTTTTATTGTTTTTGCTTTTTTTTCATTATAAATATAGTTTACAAAAAAACTAAAATAATCATATTATTGCCTTGATTTATAAAATCAAATGCGTTAAAATTATAGTAAGTAACTATAGATTTACCACTTAATTATAAGTTTTAGATATATATGAGGTAAAACCTATGGAATTGAAGATCAACAAAGCCCAACAGAAGATCTATGAGGAGAAGGGTTTATGGACCGAGAAGACCCTTCTTGACTACTGGAATGAAGCCGTGGAAAAATTTGGGGACAAGGAATACCTCATTGATAATCTCGGCAGAAGGTATACTTACAAAGAAGTTGACCGCCAGGCGGATATCATTGCCGGTTTTATGGCGGAGAGAGGACTGAAGGCAGGAGATCGGGTCTCCCTTCTTTGTCCTCCCAGGAATGAGTATGCCGTGATCGTCATGGCCTGCTTCAAACTCGGTGTGGTCATGGGCGGCTTCAAGATGAGGATCGGCGGGGACGAGTGGGTTGAACTTGTCAACCGGATGAAGGCAAAGATGAATTTCTGTATCGCCGATTACCGGGGCGATGATATGCGTGTTTTCATGGAGCATAATTCAGCTCTCCTTGATCACGATGCGGACACGGTCTATATCGGTCCCCCCATGGACGACACCAATTTCTATATTGACCGGATCCTTGAGGAAAAGAAGTATGACAGGCTGCCCAGACCGGACTGCACCTCCAACGATGTGGCTGCCATCATCTTTACCTCCGGAACCACCAAGGGATCGAAAGGTGTTCTCTTAACCCACAATAACATCATTTCCAGCGAGCTGGTCTACAATAAGATGCTGGGTCTGACTCCGGAGGAGGACAAGATGTTCATGCCCTGTCCCCTGAGTCATGCCATCGGTTTCCACCATGGGATCGTGGCCAACATGCTTTACGGCGGCACCCTGGTCCTTCTGGAACCCTACAGGCCCGATGTGGCCCTTGATATGATGGAGGAGGAGAAATGTACCTACTCCATGGGAGCCACCCCCTTTATCTACGACTACCTGAAACTGATGGATCAGGGCTACAAGAAGCCCTCCTCCCTCAAGTTCTATGTCTGTGGCGGTGCCCCGGTACCTTACAAGATGACCAAGCATGCCTGGGAGAAGCACCAGCTGATCGTCTGTGAGTGCTACGGGTCGACGGAGAGCGTTCCCCATGTGATCGTCCCGCCGGAGAAAGCTATGGAGATGGAAGGAAAATGGTCCGGTATCGCCATGGATAATATCGAGGTACGTATCATTGACAAAGAGGGCAATGACGTGAAACCCGGTGAGGAAGGTCAGGAGATCTCCAGAGGCCCCAACGTCTTTGTCGGTTACCTGGAGAATCCCGAGGATACGGCGGAGGCCCTGGATGACGACGGCTGGTTCTACAGCGGTGACCTGTGTTACGGGGACGGCGAGGGGCACATCAAGATCTCCGGCCGTATCAAGGATATCATTATCCGGGGCGGCGAGAACTTCAATCTCTGTGAGATGGAGGCAGCTTTTATGGGATGTCCCCAGATCAAACAGATCGGCATCTGCGCCATGAAGGATGAGAGATTCGGCGAGCGGGCATGCGGTTTTATCGTCCCGGAAAACTGGGATGACCTGCCCACCCTGGAATCCATGCATGCTTTCTTAAGAGCCAACGACGTCAGCAAATGGTTCTGCCCGGAGAGGATCGAGTTCATCGATGAGATCCCCATGACGGATTCAGGTAAGATCCGCAGGAACCTCCTGGTTAAGGAGCTGGACAGAAGACTGGCGGCAGAGTCGCCTGAGAAGGAAGCATAAAAGAGGACGGGAGAGAGAAATCTATGGCAAATTCAGAGAAAAACAGATTTGGCCATCTGAGGGCCAAGATGGGGAATAAACCATCGGTATACGCACCACCGGTGCATTTTTACCACTGCAGTAAATGCGGCAATCTGCTGCAGGCCATGTCATTTACCACGAAAGCTCCCGTCTGCTGCGATGTGCAGATGGAGGAGATCATCCCCCATTCCCCGGACGAGTTTGATGATCTGACCCTGGATTACCAGATCATCGGAAGTTTTAACGAGAACGCGGTAAAGTTTACCTGGTCCGGGAAGGATATGAAAGAAAAACCGGTCTGGATCTGGCTGGGAACCTACAGCGGAGGCATCCTCCGTTTTATCAGGCAGCCTTATCCCCCGGTAGTGTTCGGTCTTTCCGGGGATGATGCCTACGCCTACTGTGACAAGGATCCCTGTGAAGAGTGCAGATTCCGCTGTAAGAAAGGGTTTGTGGCCTATTTCTTCTTTGAGGGCAGGGGACTGATCTCGCTGCCCCTGGAGAGAAGTTCCATGAAAAAACCCAAGGACAGTGATTATGTGAGTAAGATCACAGGCAAGGTAACCAATGTAGATGTCGATTTGAATTACGTCCCCCACAGGGAGAGAAGGAGATACTAGTGAATCTGATGCATTTGAGATATTTCTGCAAACTGGCAGAAACAGAGAATTATACAGTGGCTTCCTCAGAGCTGTATATCTCACAGCCGGGACTGAGCGGGGCCATCTCTGCTCTGGAGCAGGAGCTGGGGCTTAAGCTTTTTGAAAAATCAGGAAGAAACATCAAACTGACCAAGTACGGGAAGGAGTTCTACGGTTATGTCAGCGACTCCCTGAAGATTCTGGACAACGGGATCTCCATCATGCATGAACATTCCGGCAAACTCAGCGGCAATATCGATATCGCCGCCATCACCACGATCCACAGCAATTTTCTTCCCTCCATCATCAATGAATTCCGGAAGAATTTCCCCAGCATCGAATTCCGCATTCATCAGGGGCAGACGGAGAATATCATCAATAATCTGAAAAACGAGGTATACGATATCGGCTTCTGTACCTACAATTATCCCATTCCCGGGATGAAGGCCATCCCCGTACTTACCCAGGATACCGTGGCCATTGTCCGTTCCGACCATCCCCTGGCGGACAAGGAGGACGTGCTCCTCGCGGATATCGCGGGTTATCCGATCCTCACCTATTCCGAGCTTCAGCTGATCGGGAAACAGTATGTCAACATGATGCTGGAATCAGGCCTGGGCTTCAGGAGGGAGGATATCCACTGTGAGTATCCCAATGAACTCTTCCTGGCCGGCACCCTGATGCAGGGAAAGAATGAGGAGACCTTCTACAAGGATCCGGTGGGATGTATCGCCATGGCGCCTTATCTTGAGAATTTCCCGGGGATCTCCATCCTGAGGATCAGGGATGTTCCGTCCGATTTCCGGATCGTCTATATGGTCTATAACGAGAAAAAATATCAGACGCATGTGACCAAACTGTTTGTCAATTATGTGGCTGATCATTACTCCATTTACTAGGGGAAAACAAATTATCACTTTAAAGTAACGATTCAGTTATTCTGAATCGTTATTTTTTTGCTATATAAGTATAAGAAATTGTTATATATTGATAGGCATTACTTAAAGAGAAACGATTGGAAGTTGATAAATTTGTACATTATAATAAGGATATCAGGCGACACTTTATACAACTTGATAAAAAATAAGGAGGACCAACTATTATGAAATTAACAGAACAGCAATTCCAGGATTATTTAGTTCAGATCCGTGAATTGGCAGAAGGCCCGTTCGACGCAATGCAGGAAGAGATCGAAGTAACGAACGTATTCCCACAGGAATTCTATGATCTTGCAATCAAGAACGACCTTTATCGTTTCTATCTTCCGGAACAGTACGGCGGCTGGGGACTGACAGAAAAACAGATCCTCATGGTTCAGGAAGAGTTCTCCCGTGGACCGGGCGGAATGCGTATGCATCTGCATCATGCAGCAGACCTTAACTGGAGAATCCTTGATGATTACGGCAGCGACGAATTAAAAGCAGAACTTATGCCGAAATTCCAGGATAAGAGCGTTTACATCAACTTCGCATTAACCGAGAGAACCGGTGGTACAGGTGCCGACCTTCACACGATCGCTCAGAAAGACCCCGATGATCCGGATTACTACATCATCAATGGTGAGAAGACTCTCATCTCCCATACAGACTGCTGCGATTACACATACCTTATTGTTAAGACAGATCCTACATCCAGCAAAGATGACTCTCTTTCCGCATTCCTTGTTGATATCAACACACCCGGATTTGAGACCATCCCCATGACCCATATGATGGGCTGCCGTGGTGCAGGTCATGCTGATCTTCACTTCACCAACATGAGAGTTCATAAGAGATTCTTACTTGGTAAAGAGGGACAGGGACTTGAAGTTGCTATGTCCTCCCTGGCAGTTTCCCGTGCTCATATCGCTGTTTCCAACCTTGGTATGGCTCAGAGAATGCTTGAGATGACCATCAAACGTACACATGACCGTGTAACATTCGGCAAACCGCTCTGCAAGAGACAGAAGATCCAGCAGGATATCGCTGACTGCGGTACAAAGATCAATGCTCTTCGTCTTGCTATCTGGGATTTCGCAGAAGACTACGAAGCAGGCAAGAACATCGATATGAAAGCTGCTATGTGTAAACTTATGTCCATCGACGTTGTTCGTGAAGTTTCCGACTGCATGCTCGAGATCTTCGGCGGAATCGGCTACTTCGAGAAGAACAACCTCGTGACAAGACCTGACGGAAGCGATTACGGCCCTGTAGAGCGTCTGTATCGTGACTGCCGTGCTATGTGGCTTGAGGAAGGTCCTCGTACAGTTCAGAGACTTACTGCTTTCCGTGGCCTGGATGCATGCGGCGGACGTATTCCGTACAGCGCTTACGAAGTAAAATAATCTCTGTGACATGCAGGGAGTTCCCTGTGCAGTGATTTGATAACCTAATACGTCCATTTGAACCAAAACTTTGAATGGACGTATTTGTTTTTGTGAAAGGATGAGCATTAGAATGAAACCATTAGAAGGCGTAAAGGTAGTTGACCTTACAACTTTCCTTGCTGCTCCCACATGTGCGCGTGTTCTGGGCGAGTGGGGTGCTGATGTCATCAAGGTAGAGGCCGGAAAAGGCGATCCGGGACGTACCCAGGGTGCTGTTTTCAATATGCCTTACACAGACGATGAGAATCTCGGATTCGATATGTCCAACATGAACAAGAGATTCATGACCATCAACTTAAAGAGTCCCAAGGGTATGGAAGTAATGGACAAGCTTCTCAAGGAAGCCGACGTATTCATTACCAACATCCGTTCCAAATCTCTGGCAAGACTCGGTCTTGACTATGATGCCTTCAAGGAGAAATATCCTTCCGTAATCTGGACACAGTGCCTCGGTTATGGTGAAAAAGGTCCGGAAAAGGACAGCGCAGGATTCGATGTAACCTGTTACATGGCCCGTGGTGGTGTTTACGGTACAACCGTTAACAAGGGCAGCGCCCCCATGATCCCCACCAACGGTTTCGGTGATTTCCAGGTATCCCTTTCCCTGGCTTCCGGTATCTGTGCGGCTCTCTACAACCGTACACGTACAGGCCTCGGCGACAAGGTTACCGTATCCCTCCACCATGCAGCAGTATTCTTCCTGAGCACAGGTATGGTTTCCGCCCAGTACGGCAACCCCTATCCGAAGAGCCGTTTCGAAGTTATTGCTCCGACCAACAACGTTTACCGTACCAAGGATGACAAGCTCCTGGCTATGTGCGCTCCTGAGTATGACCGCGATTTCAATAAGATCATGAAGCTGATCGGCAGGGAAGATCTTGTTGATAATTACGAATACTGCAACTGCGACAGGATGAACCAGCTTGGCAAGAACGCGGAAGTGGTCAAAGTATTTGACGATGCTATCGGCAAGTTTACTCTGGAAGAGATCCGCAAGATCTTCAAGGACAATGATGTTCCTTGTGAGACCTGTATGACTCCGCTGGATGTATACGAGGATGAGCAGGTTTGGGCAAACGAAGTTATGACCAAGCTTGACTGCCCCACCGGTAAGAGAAATATCCCTACCAACCCGGTGAAATTCGGCAGCTTCCAGCCTGAATTCAAAAAGACAAGAGCTCAGGGTTCCGATACCAAGGAGATCATGGCAGAGCTTGGATATACAGAAGACCAGATCGAAGAGTATATCGCTGAAGGCGCTGTTACAGGCAAGAAATCTCTCGGTGCCTGATCACCATTCATTGACCTATAACGAACATGTCATCGGGATGTGATCATCCCGGTGATATGTTCCGTCAGATAAATTTTATGTAAGAATGCCGGCTTTTTCTTTTTTTGACAGATCAGGAAGAGTATGGTATTATCTTTCAAATCGTTAAATTATTAACGAAACATTTTATGGTGTCAGCTTCAATGTATGGGCTGAATACTGAGAGAAAAGTGGGATAAGCATGAAGAACATACATAAAATTTTGATTGTTGTACTGTTTCTGATCAGTACTGCCGTCGCAGGGAATGAGATCTACAAGGTGGTCCATTCCTTCACCGCGGAGTATCCGGACAATAACATCAACGGGTACGTAGCCTGGGGTGCCGGCGGTCCTACAGATACGGTGAGCCGTGCTCTTTCCGTCTATGCGGCAAAGGAACTCGGCACAAATATCATTATTCAGAATAAGACCGGTGCCTCCGGAAGTGTGGCGACGGAGTTCGTTCACCGTCAGGATCACAACGGTTATTCCATTCTGTTTAATTCGGAGAATCCGCCTCTGTATAAGGTTATGGATATCTCCAACGTGGATTATAACGATTATTACCCGGTCATCGTCGTAGGACAGCAGATCGCGGTGATGGTCGTTTCCAAGGATTCCAAGTACAATACTGTGGAAGAACTCTTTGAGGATGCCTGGGCAAGCCCGGGCAAGATCACCCTGGCTACGACCGGTGCCGGCGGCCTGACGCAGAACGTTGCCGCCATGATGCTGGCCAGAAGCAAGGTGGAATTCAATCAGGTACCCTATGACGGTGACTCCGGAGTACTGACAGCCATCATCGGCGGCAATGCCGACGTGACCATCGTCAACTACTCCTCCGCGGTGGATTACATTGCGGACGGTTCCATCAAGGTCCTGACTTCCTTCTCCTCCGAGCGGCTTCCTTCCTCCCCCAAGACCCCCTGTATCACGGAGAGCTATCCGGAGTACGGCGATTATTTCCCCTGGGGTACTTTCGTGGGAGTATTCGTGGACAAAGAAAGTTCCGACGATGTGAAGGAGACACTTTCCAAGGCATTCCGCAAAGGATGGGAATCGGAAGGTTTCCAGAAGTTCCTCGCTGAGAACTATATCACTCCCCTGGGAATCTGTGGGGATGAAGCCTCTGAATATATCACCAAATGGCAGCAGGTGACCACCTGGTTCCTGTATGACGCAGGTCAGACCGTGTACTCGCCTGAGGACTGTGGTATTCCGAGACTCGGAACGGAAACGGAGGAATAATGGCTATGAAAGGTGCGAAGAAATTCTCTGTATTGCTGTTATGTATATCTGTTCTGTTCCTGATCGGGTCGTTTTTCATCGTTGATTTCAAGGATCTGACGATCACGTCCCCCGGAGGCTATCCGATATTCATTTCAGTATTATGCGTGCTTTGCGCACTCTATGGTGTATTCATCGAGAATAAGGATTACAAGGAGCCGGAAGATGCAAGGAGCGTTTTCGATCCTACCATCATCGCCTTCATCATCATGCTGATCCTTTATTTCGTGATGATCATTTTCATACATTATACTTTTGCCACTCTGATCTTTTTGTTTGCAGCCATGTTCTACCTGGAGAGACGCAACTGGAGAAGAGCGATCCTGGTGTCCTACATCAGCACATTTATGATCCTCCTTGTCTTCAAGTACATCTTCAGCGTGATCATGCCATAGAAGAGGGGGTAGAAGTATGAGTGCGGTTTTGATTAATTTACTATATGTTGCTGCCGGCACATTTGCCGGTATCTATGTAGGGGCGATCCCCGGATTGTCCGTTACCATGGCAGCATCACTTCTGATCTCCATGACCTACAGCTGGCAGGTGGACAATGCCCTGGCCCTGATGATGGGCGTATGGGTAGGAGGTGTGTACGGAGGTTCCCGTGCAGCGATCCTGCTGAATATCCCCGGAGCACCTGCAGCGGTTGCCACAACCTTCGACGGATACCCTCTGGCACAGAGGGGGGAAGCCGGAAAAGCCATCGCCGTAAGTACCATTATGTCGGTATTCGGCGGTATGCTGGGACTGGTTGTCATGCTCGTAGATGCACCGTCCATCGCTTCCGTGGCTGTGAAGTTCAGCCCGAAAGACTATCTGCTGCTGTTGTTGATGGGTCTTATGCTTGTGGGATCCCTCGGCGGAAAATCCGTCATGAAGGGTATCCTGGCAGCCTTGTTCGGCCTTATGCTGGGCGTCATCGGTACTGATGGCATCACCGGACTGGGAAGGTTTACCTTCGGTATCTCTGATATGAGGACCGGTCTTTCCTACGTGTCCGTCATGATCGGTGTGTTCGGTATCGGAGAGGCACTGTTCCAGCTTCTGCACAAGGACAAGCCCGTGGTCAAGCAGGATGTGTCTTCCATCAGACCTCCGGGATCCATCCTTCTCCGTATGCTTCCTCTAAGCATCCGGAGCTCATTGGTAGGTGTTATCGTCGGCGCTCTTCCCGGAGCGGGCGGTGACCTGGCGGCCCTCATGTCCTACGACTTCGCGAAGCGGACAGTAAGGAAGCCCATGAGGAAGTTCGGTACCGGTACCTACGAAGGTATCGTGGCGCCGGAGTCCGCCAATAACGCCGCTGTCGGCGGCGCCCTGATCCCCATGCTGACTCTCGGTATCCCCGGTGACTCGGTTACGGCCATCATGATCGGTGCCTTATCGATCCACAATATCAAGGCCGGCCCCACCCTGATGGATACCCAGCCGGAGATCTTTACCAACCTTGCATGGCTGCTGCTTGCGGCCAACATCTTCCTGCTGATCTTCGGACTGACAGGAATCAAGATATTTACAAAGCTCGTGGAACTGCCCCGTGAGATCCTCATGCCTCTGATCATGGTCATTTCCGTCATCGGATCCTATTCCATCGGCGGAAACGTGATCGATATCATGTGGACCATAATCTTCGGTATCATCGGATACTTTATGAAGTGTTATGACTACCCGGTAGGTCCATTGGTACTTGGTCTTATCTTAGGACCAAACTTAGAGCTTTATTTCCGCCGGGCTATTATGAGTGCAGGCTCGGTGGGAGGAATGTTCGTCGACATCTTCACAAGTCCCTTCTCCCTGGTTCTTCTTGCTCTGCTGGTGGCTCTGGTCATCTCCCAGGTCATGATGAACAAAGATAAGGGCGAAGAAGCAGATGAACAGGAATAAAGAAGAAGAGAAGTAAAAAAAAATGTAAGAAGGAGACATTATGAGAGCGAAAAAATATTTCTTAACACTCGCTGTTGTGTACCTGGCTTATTTTACCCATGGTATGCAGGCTATCCTGCTTTCTCAGAATAATGTGCACTTCGCTGCTCAGTGGGGATTCAATATGGCTGATCCCGCATCTGAGGCATATGCAGCTGGTATCGCTGCAGTAGCCGGCGTTGTCGCTTATACTGGTTTAGCAAAGTTCCTTACTGTTTGGATCTGTGGTGAGATCTCCGATAAGATCGGCCGTAAAGTTATGGTTATGATCGGTGCCATCATGTACGTTGTTGCATTCTTCGGATGTCTTTACACTCACAACATTTCCGTTGCTAAAGTTTGTGCATTCTTAATGGGTGCTGCTACATCTTTCTTTGATGGTTCCTTATATGCAGCTGCTCAGGAATCCTGGATCAAAGCTCCGGGTGCTGCAACAATCCTTATCAAAGGATTCATCTCCATCTCCGGTATGGCTTATCCGATCCTTGTTGCATCTCTGGGTGCCAAGGGCGGAGACGCATGGAAAGCTGGTATCTTTATCCCCGCTATCTGTGCAGTAATCCTTTGCATCATCGCCTTCATCGCACCTTATTCCTACGATGAAGAGCTTAAAGAGAAGAGAGCAGCAGGCACTGTTGAAACTAAAGAAAAAGGCGCTCTTGACGAAGACGCTCAGTATGCTATGGATCGTTTCCAGACTCCGGCTCCGAAGTGGCTGGTAGTTCCGCTTGCTCTTATGGGCTTTATCAACATGTCCACCATGTATTCTGCTCAGCAGTTCTTAAAGACATACGGTATGGAGTACTGTGGTCTTACCGAGATGAAGGCAGCTTCCATGTCTTCCCTGTACACCTTCGGTTCCCTCGCAGCTGTTATTATCTGGGCTATCGCTCTTGCAGCTCTTCGTTGGAGAACACTTAAGGTTCTCGTAATCGACCTTTGTGGTTCTATCGTTTGTTACGCACTTGCAGTGTTTGCTTCCAATTCAGCGATCATCATGTTTGCCTGCGTAGGTATCGGTTTCTTCGCAGCCGGTGGTGCACTTCAGTGTGGTGTTACTCTGATTCAGGAATTCCATCCGGGTCCAAAAGGACGTAACCTTGGTATCTACTATACCTTCATGGGTCTTTCCGGATACATTATGCCTGTTATCTCCAAAGCATTCACCAACACATACGGTGCAGGTCTTGGCGCAAGATACTCTCTGGCAATCAACCTTGTATTCGCAGCATTAGGTTTACTGTTCTGTCTGTACCTGGTAAGCCAGTACAAGAAATGGTTCGGAGTTACCGCTTTCTCCAAGAAAGGACCGGATGATATCTACTAAGATACATCATAATGATATCTCTTTAAGTATACTCTGCGGGATTTGATCATACACAATTAATGCACTCAATCAATGATCGATATATATTTCCTTGATGACTTGCTTAAAGATTGGCCTGTGGGCTGCAGCTTATTGCTGCAGCCCTTTTTCTATAGGTTGTGCATATAGTTTTCAGACTTTTTGATAAATAAACGTGAATTGTTGTGCACATATATATATAATATAATAAAATCAGCAGAAGTATGCATTTTTGCAGATTGCATACCATAGAGATACGAGTATAAGAGCACAACATTTTTAGGAGGAACGACCATGAAATCTGTAGGTGTAGCAATTATCGGATGCGGTTTTGCCGGAAATTTCCACTCCAATGCATGGGTGAAGGTTTACGGTGTAGATGTGAAGCTGGTCTGTGCCTGTGATAATGATATCAAGAGGGCAGAGGCTTTAAAGGAGAAATGGAATTACAAATATGCTGAGGCAGACTTTGACAAAGTTCTTCAGGATCCTGAGATCGATGTCATTGATATCGCCCTTCCTCCTTTCCTCCATATCCCCTTTGCCGAGAAAGCTATCCGCGCGGGCAAGCATGTTATCTGTGACAAGCCCCTCACCGGATATTTCGGCAAGGAAGGAGATGAGCTTCCCGTAGGTGATAAGGTACCCAAGAGCAGGATGTATGACACTATCCTGGAAGAGATGGAAACCTTCGCCAAAGTCGTCGCAGAGAATGACAGTAAGTTCATGTATGCTGAAAACTATATTTATTCCCCGGCTATCGTTAAGGCAGCCGAGATCCTGCGCAAGAAGAAAAGCCGCGTGATCTACATGACCGGAGAGTGCTCCGTTCACGGTTCAACCTCACCCCTGTCCAAGGACTGGAATCTGGTGGGCGGAGGAAGTATCATGCGTCTCGGTTCCCACCCAATCGCCGGTGTCCTTTACCTGAAGCAGGTTGAGGCTGAAGTCAGAGGATATGACATCAAACCGGTCAGTGTTGTTGCGGACTGCGGTAAGATCGTCAGAAGCTTCCCGGAAGAGACCAAAAAACATATCTTAAGCAAGTTCAATGATGTGGAGGATTTCGGAAACCTCACCATCACCTTCTCCGACGGAACCAAGGCAAATATCCTTTCCACCGAGCATTACATGGGCGGGATCCAGAACAACATCAGAGTGGTCACCAACGACGGTGTGGTATTCTGCAATATGACTCCTCCCAACAACATGAGTACTTTCTTCATGGATGAGGAGAACCTGGACGACGTTTATATCAATGAGAACCTTCGCTGCAAGACCGGCTGGAACAATGTCTTTGTAGCTGAGGAAGTTCTGCGCGGTTACACCGGCGAGCTTCAGGCTTTCGCTGAGGATATCGCCTACGACAGAAAACCGGAATCCGGCATTGATATCGCCCTTCTGACAACAAAGATCATGTATGCCGCTTACGTTTCTGCTGAAGAAGGAAGAAGAGTAGATTTATAATTATGAAGAAACAGACATTGGATCTGACAAAGGGGAATATCTTTCGCCTGCTTGTCGCCTATTCTGTGCCCCTGATCGCCACCAGCCTCCTGCAGTCCGTCTATTCCATCGCCGATCTCCTGATCGCGGGAAGGACAGTGGGAAGCGTGGGTATATCCGCGATAAATAATTCCAGTCAGGTAATGAATCTGATCACGAAGATTGCCATCGGTCTCTGTACCGGTGGCAGTATTCTTATAGGCCAGTATTTCGGGGCATCCAACAGAAAGGGGAAGGAGGAGTCCGCAAGGACTCTCTTTTCCATGTGCATGCTGCTGGGCATCGTATTTGCAGCCACCCTGTGGACCTTCAGCCGAAGGCTGCTGATCCTCTTAAGGGCCCCTGCCCTGGAGGAAGCCACGGTATACCTGAAGATCTGTTCCCTGGGATTTGTCTTTATCTGGGGCTATAACGGTCTGAGTGCCATTCTGCGCGCTCTGGGTGACTCCAGGAGTCCTTTCCGGATCATCACGGCTACCTCTGTGGTCAATATCATTCTGGACCTCGTCCTGATGGGGATACTTCGTATGGGCGTCGCGGGAGCTGCCCTTGCCACCATGCTGTCCCAGGGCCTGTCTTTCCTCATGTCCTTGTTCATCGTGCTGAGGCAGCCGGAGATCTATGGGATTACGGTAAGGAATCTGAGAATGAAAAGGGATAAGGTTACGGGGATCCTCCACCTGGGTATCCCCTGTTCCCTGCAGATGACCATCGCAGCAATCTCCTGGCTGGTGGT
>CAJGDH010000018.1 GCA_904502145.1 uncultured Eubacterium sp. | reverse complement strand
TTTATAATCCTCCGAATATTCATAGGAGATACGCTGCTCAAGGAGATTGAGCTGCTCAAGATAGAACCTCTCGTCGTATACATTTCCTGATTCATTGAGGTAACCCACATTTTTCAGGTATTTACTGGTATGTTCAAACTGGATGGTAACCACACACCGGTCCATGGTATATTCTGTTTCCAGCCGGATGATCCCCCGGTAATTACTGTTCAGCACACCGAAATTGACGATGTACTCCACCAGGGGAAAGATGATCAGTTTGGGGATCAGCTGGCTGTCATCCTCCTGGGAACGCTCGATCACAACCTCCACACGGTCCTGGTATTGCTTTTTCAGCACCTCCAGATATCGTCCGATCTGCTGGATCTCCTGCCCCACAGACACATAGTCCCTTCCGAATTCCACATAATACCTCAGAAAAGAAGTAAAGATATCCGCGATCTCCTGGGTCTTTACCGCATCCTCCAGCACCGCGAAATTGAAGAGGGTGGCCAGCATGTTCAGAAGCACCTGAGGCTGGATATTGTTCTTCATGGAAACAAGCTTCATCTCCTGAATGGACTTCTTCAGCTCCCTGTTCTTCTTACGCAGATCCCACAGATGAACCTTGTTGTGCTCGGAGTCGCCAAGCTTCATGGCATAATCTTCTTTCCTGCACATCTCTTTGACCAGGAAGGAGATCAATTCGGTGATATCACTGATCTTTTCCGCCGGGCAGACCGGAATGTCCTTAAGCAAAGCTTTGTCATACCGATCATCTTTTTTTACTGCCCCCGGTCCCGCTTCCGGATGGATCATCACATCCCCGGTTGAGGGATCAATGTAATCCGGATCCTCGCAGAACACATAGCCGCAGATCAGGGCACCCAGGTACTGCCCGTTGACAACGATCGGAACCGCTGCCTTAACCAGGCCATCCTGTTCGGAAAAGAGGTAAGGCCGGTTTATGATGGCTGCTTTTGCAGCGGACAGGGCTTCCGTAATCCCGTTCATCTGGACATCGTTGTTTTTGGAAAGCCAGGTCCTGTATGCCTCCTGAAAATACCCGGCAACCACCTTATTTCCCCGGTAGTCAATGGTGGAGACGGAAAAACCGGTTGCCCTGGCGATCCTGGCCTGAAGATCACCGATCTCATCAGCCCCGAATATCCCGATCAGGCTGACATCTTTGTTTCGGTTTTCTATGATCATTTTGTCTTTATTCATAGCTACTCCGTAATCTGATTCTAAGTCGTAATTTTTCAATTAAAACTGTAAAAAATTAAACAAACATTATATTATTCGTAGGTTTACAAACATAATATGGCATTTATTTCTCTTTAAAACCAATTATCGCATATTTTGTTTGTAAATATCAACACATTTATTATGATATATCAAAACACGATACTATACTTGTATTATCTGACACATTTATCTGTTATATTCAGTACAAATTCCTACTTATCTTTTTTCTTGTATGCCATGCTGACATTCATGAACCATATCGGCCGGTTTGGAAGTTTCATTCTCACACTTCCTCGGCTTTCACACAAAAAAATCCGGTACATTTGCATGATCAGGGCAAATGTACCGGACAGATATACATTATTCTTTTTTGTCAAGATATTCCGGAAACCGGTTGGTGACGGTCAGGACAGATCAGCCTTCACACGGTCAAATGTCTCCTGGATCTGCGCGGAGGGTTCTCCGGTGGCAAGAGAGACCACAACATCGACCACAAGGGCAATAATGAACGCAGGAAGCAGTTCATAGATAGCCCAGGCACCGCCCATGGGTGCAATGAGATATTTCCATACAAATACGGTCACACCACCTGCGATCATTCCCAGAGTGGCACCTGCACGGTTGCTCCTCTTCCAGAAGAGAGCCAGGAGCATTACCGGTCCGAAAGCACCGCCGAAGCCGGCCCAGGCAAAGGATACGACACGGAAGACACTGCTGTTGGGGTTCCAGGCAAGAAGGATACCTACCAGTGCGATGCCTGCTACCGTAAGACGGGCAACGATCATGGAAACTCTGGTGCTGAGCTTGATGCCGAAGAATTCATGAACAAGGTCCTCGGACATACTGCTGGCAGCGGCAAGCAGCTGAGAATCCGCGGTGGACATGGTAGCCGCCAGGATACCGGCCATAATGATACCGGCGATGATCGCGAAGAAGACTCCGTTTCCGCTCATCAGTCTTGCCATCTGAATGATGATGGTCTCCGAGTCAGATGATGTCTCAAGCATAGGTATCTTGCCTGATACGGATACGCTGTAACCGATGATGCCGATAAATACGGCGATGGACATGGAGATGACAACCCACACGGAAGCGATCCTTCTGGAATATTTGATCTCCTCAGGATTCCTTATTGCCATAAACCGGAGCAGGATGTGGGGCATGCCGAAGTAGCCCAGACCCCAGGCCAGAGTGGAAACGATCGGAAGAAAGCCGAAGGTCCCGGCGGTTCCTGTTTCCGCGATATAGCCCTGTGTCAGACTCAGATATCCGGGAAGAGCCCGTGCATTTTCCATGACGACATCCATACCACCGGCCTGTGATATACCGTAGAAGATGATCACGATCAGGGCGATGGTCATGACGATGGACTGGATCAGGTCCGTGGTGGATACCGCAAGGAATCCTCCCAGAACCGTATAGCCGATGATAACGGCAGCGCCGATCAGCATGGATACATGGTATTCCCAGCCGAACAGACTGTTGAACAGTGTCCCTACCGCTTTGAATCCGGATGCGGTGTAAGGAACAAAGAAGACGATGATCACAAGAGCGGCGATCAGCGAAAGGATATGTCTCTTATCATCATATCTGCGGGAGAAGAAATCCGGGATCGTATTGGCTCCGATCGTAGCGGAATAGACCCTGATCCTCTTGGCCACCAGCAGGAAGTTGAGATAGGTTCCGATGACCAGACCGATCACCGTCCATCCAACCTCGGCCACTCCGGCAAAATAGGCAAGACCCGGCAGACCCATCAGCAGATAGGAACTCATGTCGGAGGCCTCGGCACTCATGGCCGTAACGACAGGGTGAAGTCCTCTGCCGCCCAGATAAAAGCTCTCTGTATCTTTGGCACTTCCTTTTCGGTTGTAATAGACACCGACATAAATGGTAATACCCAGATAGAGAATAATGGAGAGCAAAACAAAAATACTTGATGTTGTCATAATACTTTTCTCCTTTTCCAGGGATATATATCCCGATAATCAACGAACTATACTATAACATAACTAAAATTAGACTTCAATACAGAATAAAGTACAGAATAAATTCTGTACTTTATCAGTCAAAAAATATGAAATAATATTATAAATAAACATTTTTCAGTATAGAACGATACTGGACGAAATTATTGCTTCAATCAGATAATCTCATCTTTAATCTCTTTTTTCTTTTTCCGTCCTGTAACCCTTTACGAAAATCTCCATCATCCGGTCCGAACGCTGGAGGAGGGAATATTCTCCGTCGGACAGACACCAGTCATAGAGAAGGGCTCTCTCAAACATGGCGTAATCATTGACCACCTGGTTGGCAGTGAAATCCTTCCTGATCTCACCTTTCTTCTGCCCTTCCCTGACGATCTGACTCAGCATCCTGAAGTATACCCTCTTCCGGTCCAGCAGATGTTTCTCCCCGTGGGTCACCAGCTGGGAGGATAAAAGTCTGGCCAGCAGTTCGACAGAGACGGAAGTATCGATCATCTCAAACAATTCATGGTTCATATACAGAAGTTTATCAACAGAATCCATCGAGGGATCAATACTTTTCTGAAGCTCCTCATATTTCTCGTCAAAAAGCATGCTGAGAGACCCCAGCAGGGCATCCTTGCCTTCGAAATAATGGTAGAAGGACCCTTTGGAGGTTCCCGATTCAAAAACGATCTCCTCCACGGTGGTATTATCGTAGCCCTGCTCGTAGAAAAGCTTCCAGGCGGCCGATACGATCCTCTGTTTTGTGTTCCTTCCCTGTTTCCTGGTCATAATCCTCTCCTCAAGACCGGTCTGCTCTTCTTACAGAAGGTGTGCCCTCAGATCTTCGCCGCTCAGGGGACTGAGATATGCCGGGGCGATATCGAAAGCTGTCATGCAGCCGGCTTTTCCTTCTTTATTTAAACGTACGACCGCGCGGGCGTAAGCGGTAAGTACGCTTCCGGTAAATTCGGGGTTGGAGTCAAGCTTGAGCTGGAATTCGATAAGCTCGTTGTTTTCCTTCTGTGCCCCTGTTTTTCCGCTGCGGATCACAAATCCGCCGTGGGCCATACCCTGATGATCCCGGGCAAACTCTGCCTCATCAATGAAATGTACCGTGGTATTGTAGTCGGCAAAATAGTTGGGCATCGTTTTGATCTCGTTTTCAATCCCGGCTGCATCCGCGCCTTCTTCCAGAACGACAAAACATTCTCTCTCATGTTTGTCCCTGGTGGTAAGTTCGGGATTGGAACCGCTCCTTACCGCATCCAGAGCTGCCTGGACCGGCACGGTATACTGTTTCGCGTTCTTAACTCCGCTGATCCGGCGGATGGCATCAGAATGACCCTGACTTACCCCGCGGCCCCAGAAGGTATAATCCTGCCCCTCGGGAAGGACTGCGTTGCTGTAGATCCTTGCCAGGGAGAACAGGCCCGGATCCCAGCCTACGGAAATGACCGCACAATTCCCGCCGTCCTTTGCCGCAGCATCAACGTTGGCAAAATGTTCCGGGATTCTTGCATGGGTATCAAAACTGTCCACCACATTGAAAAGTTTCGCATATTCCGGAGTCTGTACAGGCAGGTCCGTGGCACTGCCGCCGCAAAGGATGACCACATCCAGCTTGTCCGCCCAGTCTCCCACTTCCTTGATGTTTACCACCGGCACATTCTCCGATGCGATCTTCAGGGAAGAAGGATCCCTTCTGGTAAAGACTGCTTTAAGTTCCATATCCGCAGCTGCGTTCACTGCCAGCTCCACGCCTCGTCCGAGATTTCCGTATCCGATAATTCCGACATTCATACTCATCTTCATACCTCTTTCTCCGATATAAGATTCACACTATAGATAACAAAGCTTATTATAACTCATTTATGAAAATATTTAAACTATAAAATTCATTATTATAAACATTAAAGAAATTATCCCCATTTCTGTCTTTGTTTTTACAATTTCTCCATCTGTCAAATTCAAATTTTAAAAAGCCGCGGTCCCCATAGGGAGCCGCGGCAGGATTCTCCGTGTATTCTTTCCGTTTGAACAAATACAGGATAAAACGTCATCAGACTGTTATCACACCAGTGTATAATAGGCTGCAGCCTCATAATCATCCGGCGCGCCGGCCTGGATGATCTCCTCAGGGACATCACAGTTCCATTTCCGGTCAAAACTGCTGTAGTCCTCGAATACGGCTTCAAAATTAGCCATGGTGGCGCCGGCATCCAGGAACAGGTCCTCATACGTTGTTCCCTGGTCTTCTTTCAGCCGGTAGAGGATCACATAAGGTTCGGCAAGCACATAACGGTAAGGCTGTTTATTGAGGAAGGACGGGGCCAGGCTGCCCGCATAGAAAGCCAGATCAAGATGAGGGTCGACTGTATTCCAGTCCACCGGTCTGCCCCATGATCTGTGATAGACCATCTCGTCCTGGGCGATCTTGGGAGCGATATGTCCGGCTCTCTTGGAGACCTTTACATTGGAAGGTGTCTGAATATCCAGACGAAGAAGGCTGCGCTCCTTTTTCCCGAAACCGCAGGCGATGACCACCACAGCTTCTTTATCCTTGTCTTCAAGGAACAGGGCACGCTTGACATTGTCGCTTCCGTTGGTGGTCAGCCAGCAATGATCGATGTCCATATCCACCAGCTTGAGAAGGAGATTTTCCGCCAGGTAACCCGCGTTGATCAGATAGTGATCTTTGACTTCCGACAGGATCGTGATGTAAGCCGGGGCATTGAAAGAGTGACCCCTGTATCCGGTTGAGCCTTCCAGCCGGGTCCCGATCTCCTCACCCGTGGAGATGACCAGCTCAGTCCCGATCTCCGGGATCAGCGGTTTGAAAGACCCGTAAAATTCCCTGATCTCTGCGGTCTGTTTATCGCTTAGTTCCTTCTTGCGAAACTCTCTGATGGATTGTCTTTTCTCAATTGCTTCAATATACTTCATCGTATATTCCCTCCTTCACAATTTCCATTAATTATTTATATAAATAACGTAATTATAACAGTTGGGGAATCAGCTGATTCTCAATAATCTGGCTGAAGGTCTGGGGTTTTACCATCCAGCAGCTCTTTCCTTCTCTCACCATGACCACTCCGGGAACGGGGTTGTTATTGTAGTTGGAAGCCATGGAGTATCCGTAGGCGCCCGTGGAATAAGTGGCGAAGATGTCTCCCATACGGATCGTTCCGGGAACTTTGAAATCCTTGATCAGCACATCACCGGACTCGCAGTATTTTCCGCAGACCGTCACCGTCTCGTCAGGTGTATCTTCCGCCCGGTTAGCCACGATCCCGTTATATTCCGCCTGATAGAGAGCCACCCGGATATTCTCGCCCATACCTCCGTCCACGGAGACATACTTCGTGAGTCCTTCGATTTCTTTGATCTGGCCCACGGTATAGAGGGTGATCCCGGCCTCGGCGACCACGGAGCGCCCCGGTTCGGCGATTGCCACGGGGCAGGGGATACCGATCTCATCTGCCCTCTCCTGAAGTTTTTCCATCAGGGGATCAAGGAAATACCGGTAGGGTTTGACTTCCTCATTGGTATACTGTACCCCGAATCCTCCTCCGAAGTTCACTTCCCTGATGGCTACACCGAACTCCTCCTTAATCTTCCCGGCCCAGTCCATGAGGGCATCCAGGGCCTTGAGGAATCCCTCCACCTCAAAGAGCTGCGAACCGATATGCATATTCAGGCCATAGAACTCCAGATATTCGGATTCAATCGCTTCCTTAACGACAGGGAACAATATCTCTTCATCCAGAGGGATGCCGAATTTGGAATCCTTCTCACCGGTACTGATATAGTCGTGGGTATCAACCGTAACCTCGGGGGTGACACGGATCATAACGCCTGCTTTCCTGCCGTATTTTTTGCAGGAATCAATGATCAGGGGAATCTCCTTAAGTCCGTCGATGATTATTCTCCCCACACCGTAGCTTACCGCGTCATCGATTTCGGAGGGAAGTTTGTTGTTTCCGTTAAACTCGATCATTTCAGGAGGGAATCCCACTTCTTTGGCTGCGTAAAGCTCTCCGCCGGATACCACTTCGAGGCAGAAGCCTTCTCTCTTGAGCAGCTCTAGCATTCCAAGGGTACAGAAGGCCTTGGAAGCATAAGCCACCCTGGCGCCGGGGTATTTTTCTATAAAGTCCCCTTTCAGCTCATTGATCTTGTCCATCAGGGCCGAGTGGGACATGACATATAAAGGGGTTCCGTACCGGCGGGCGATCTCTGTGGTATCGCACCCGTCAAAATACAATCTCCCGTCTTTTATTTCTCTGTATCTATTCATATTTTTCTATTCTCCTTCATCTCCGCCGGAATAGATCAAAGCTGACAATTCTTCCGACATCTGTCGGATCAGCATCAGCTGCTCGATACGGCAGATCCATTCCTGTGGGATGGCCTCCCCTCCGAGGAAGGCTCCCATGATATTTCCGGTGATCGCTGCAGTGGAATCACTGTCCCCGCTGTGGTTTGCCGCGCAGATCAGTGCCGCCACGGGATCATCCCTGTGTTTTAAACTGCTGTAGACTGCGATGGCCAGGGCTTCATCACCTGTCCAGCCGCCGCCCAGACTGTGGATGGCTTTCACATCCGATATATCTTCATGACTGAGCCGGACGGCACGGCGGATAAGACCGGCAAAGTCTTCCGTCTCTTCCAGTTCTCCCCAGGTTTTAAGAACGGAATCCAGGGAGGCGAGGATGATCTGCTCCAGAGAGTCCTCATCCTGATAGATCCCACGATAGACGATCTCAGCGATCATCCCGGATGGGATCCAGCCGCCGGGATGTCCATGGGTGACGGCTCCTGCTCTGGCTCCGCCTAAAAGGGGACTTCCCCAGTCATCCGTAAAACCGAGGGGAGCTGTCCTCATAACACCACCGCATCCTTTTGAGCTGTTAACAGGATTTTCCGGGGTGCCCATCCTGCCGCTTGTCAGTGCATTGAGGCAGGTATTGCCGGGAGCCCTCTGTTTGTTCAGCTCGGGAATATCCCTCAGCTCACTGCACGTACCGTTCCACCGTCCTTTGCCGACATAACCCTGGGTCTGGAGCCAGGCCAGGTATCCGTCATAGATACAGTCGGCCGTCAGATCGATCTGCTGCCCCAGGGCGCGCCGCTTATATCCGTCGATCATGGCTCCGACAGTGAACAATGTCATCTGTGTGTCGTCGGAGAAGATCGCGTTTCCTCCATGGGTGACCAGCTCGGTGATCCCCTTCTTTCCAAATTCCTGTTTTATGGCAGTCCAGTTGATGAATTCCACCTCATAACCCAGTGCATCACCCAATGCACCGCCGATCAGGCTTCCCCATATACGGTCCAGCAGATATTCTTCCGTGATATCCGTTCTTTTCTTCATCATTGTTGTACCTCCTGCCACAAATTATTAACAATCAGTCTGCCGGTTCATTTTTTACCGGCATGATCTCCTGCCGATACATTTTCTTACAGATTCTTCTTCTTATAGATGAACATGACGGAAATCGAAGAAAAAATGATCAGGTAGGCAAACAGGATGACAAATCCTATCGGGTCCGGATCCATTCCCGCTGAGATGGCACGAATCATATTGCTGGCCTGTGACAGGGGAAGGATGCCGATCACCTGACGAAATCCGTTGGGCATCTGGTCTGTTGAGAAGAAGGTATTGCACAAAAATGTCATCGGCATGATGATATATGAGTTAAACCGGGGGGCATCCGTGTAGCTCTTGGCCAGAAAGGACAGGACCAGAGCCAGGGTGGAGAATACCGTCCCGTTTAAAAACATAATGAAAAACGACAGTCCGTTAAAGATCAGTCCTGTCCGGATGGTCGCGGTCAGCAGCATGATGATAGTCGCGTCATACATGCCGCGTAGGCTTCCCCCGATGATCTGTCCCAGAATAAACTGCCACAGGGGCGTCGGGGAGACCATGACCTGATCCAGGGCTTTCTCATATAATCTCTGTACACTCATATTCTGCGCCACCGCGCTGAAACTTCCCGTCATGGTGGACATGGCGACGATACCCGGGATCAGATAATTCAGGTAAGGTTCCCCGTGGGAGGTCGTCTGTATGCCCATGCCGAAGATAATGAGGTACATCAGGGGGGAGACCATGGCTGCGATGGTGATCTTATAGAAATCCCTCTTGAATTCTGTCCATTTCTCCCATAATACGGTTATTATTCCCATAGTTCATATCTCCCTGCTACTTCTTGGACAGGCGGTTGCCTATCCTTTCCACAAACACATCTTCCAGTGTGGTGGCCCGCATGGATGCTTCCGGATGATCAGTCAGATAACCGATGGCATCCGCACGGTGATGGAAATAACGGCTGACGAGATTATCCTCCGACACTTCATCCACCGCAAATGTACCCAGTTCTTCGATCAGGTGATCCGGCGTATCCACAGTGTTCAGCTTCCCTTTATTGATCAGGGCGATCCTGTTGCAAAGGGACTGGGCCTCATCGATATACTGGGTGGTCAGCACGATGGTGAGTCCCTGCTGGTTCAGCTGTCTGAGCAGGTTCCACATCTGCCGTCGTGAGATGGCATCCATCCCGGCCGTCGGCTCATCCAGAAGCAAGATCTCCGGTTCTATGAGCAGTGCCCGGCATACCATCAGTTTTCTTTTCATTCCTCCGGACAGGTGTCTCACCACCCTCTTCCGGTATTCCGAAAGCCCGGCAAATTCCAGCCACTGTTCGGTTCTTTCCCGGATCACTTTTTTGGGGAGGAAGTACAGACGGCCCTGGTACTCCATTACCTCCTCCATCGTCATATCCTGACGCATGGAATACTCCTGTGTGATCACACTGAGCTTTCTCTTCTCCCTGGAGGCGGTCCGGTTCAGAAGATTGCCATCGATACGGATCTCTCCCTCTGTGGGAAGCAGGACCGTTGACATCATGCTGATGGTGGTGGTCTTTCCGGCTCCGTTTGGTCCCAGAAGTCCGAAGAATTCCCCCGTCTCGATCTTCAGATTCAGATGATCCACCGCGGTAAACTTATCAAATGTTTTGGTCAGATTAATAATCTCTATCATAACTGATCTCTAAATCATTGTCTTTTTATCTGAACTGTCAGGCTGTACCCGACTAATCATTCTGTTTCTCTCTGGCGATGATGAGGGAGAAATATCCTGCATCGTCCGGGATCTCATCCACGCTCATGTATACCTTCTCTGTAGGCATACCGCAGTTTTCCACCATATTGACATCGCGCCCGCTTGCTGTCAGGAGGTCCTTCACTTCTTTCATATGGCTTCCGGATTTCATCAGGACATAGTTGCCCGGCTGATCAAGGGGTGTGTCCATGGTATGGGCAGCCGGCACCACATGGAGGATCTCATTCCAAAGCACCAGGGGTTTATTGACCCTGGCAGCTGCCGCGCAGAAAGAGGTGATTCCCGGCACCAGCTGGGTCTGATAACCATCCGCTTCCACGATATCCTGAAGGTAGCTGAAGGTGCAGTAGATCGTGGAATCACCCAGGGTGATGTACACCACATTTTTTCCTTCTTCCAGGTACTTCTCAAGCATCTTTGCACCTGCTCTGTGGTTTCTCTCCTGCTCCTCTTTGTCCATGACCATAGGCATATAGACAGGAACCAGTTCCTTATCCTCGATCTCGGGTACAGATCCCTTGGCGATCTTGTAAGCCACCGCTTCCTTTGCCTCTTTACCGGGGACAGCGATAACATCATTTTCCCTGATGAGATTGATTGCCCTCAGGGTGATCAGTTCAGGATCCCCCGGTCCAACGCCTACTCCATATAATACACCTTTCATCATTTCCTCCGTTCTGTTTTTCATATTGTCTGGTCTTGTAACTCTCTCCTATTATACATGAATCAGAGTCAGATGAAAAGTGTCAGCAGATCAGAAATATTGTCTTCGAAAGGGCATTTTTATGGTATAATACATAAAGATATCTATATGGAATTGTACATTTAATGAGGTAATATTATGTTCCAGCGAAAAAAATCTCTCACGCTTCTGCTGTTCCTACTGGTCCTGACCCTTCTGTCCGGTCTGCCGGCAACGGAGGCCAGGGCGGCAAAGGGCTTTGACCAGGTCGCGAAAAGCTCGGATATGGCCTCTCAGAAAGAGGTGGTAAAATACGGGATGGTACCGATCTACGGGCGTGACCTTAACGACGGTTCCTACGAGATCAAGGTAACCTCCAGTTCCCCCTTCTTCCGGATCGAGAAAGGTGTCCTCAATGTCAAAGACGGGGAGATGGACGCCACCATCACCATGTCCAGCTACAGCTACGATTATATATTTATGGGTACCGCGGAAGATGCAGCCAAGGCAGAGATGTCGGATTATATCAAATATAAGAGACAGGCCGGTTACTATACCTTCTCTTTTGCTGTTCCCTATCTGAATTACAGAATGAGCTGTGCCGCTTTCAGCAACAGAAAGCAGAAATGGTACAACCGGTTTATCCTCTTTGATGCCGGTTCACTGGATAAGGAAGCCCTCAATATCACCGTTCCGGATTATGACAAGATCGAGAAAGCTTTGTCTTTATATGACAGTCAGAGGCAGAACGTCGATAATAACGACGAGGATTCGCCCTCGACCGATGTCGCGGTTCCCGACAGTTCAGAGATGGTCACCCCTCTTACCCCGACGGAAGCCATGGCATTCGATGCCGATGACGGGGAGTACTCCATCGAACTGAACATGACAGGCGGAAGCGGCCGTGCCAGCATCTCCTCCCCCACCCTGATGGTGATCAAGGAAGGAAAAGCCTACGCCCAGCTTATCTGGAGCAGTACCTATTACGACTACATGATCTCCGGAGGAGAGAGGTATGAGAATCTCGCCACAGAAGGAGGAAACTCCACTTTCCTGATCCCCATACCTGTGATGGATGAGTCCTTCCCTGTGATCGCGGATACCACTGCCATGGGTGATCCGGTGGAGATCGAATATGAACTGACCTTCTATTCGGAATCCGTCGGTTCAAAAAGCATGATTCCCCAGGAAGCAGCCAAACGTGTTCTGGTGGTGGGGGTCATCATCATGCTCATCGGAGGGGTCATCAATCATTTCTTCAAAAAAAGCAGATTCAAGTAAAAAAAAGTGTTCCGCGCAGGCGGAACACTTTTTTCTTCCTATTCTTATCTGTCTGATTCTTCCTGTTATCTTATGCCTGATCCAATGCCTATTCCTCTTTGCTCCACCACCTCAGGGCTCTGGAGAACCTGGAGGAGACATTGCAGGCAGTAAATCTTATCCTTGCTCCTGTATAGGGTGCCTCAAAGACAGTTCCCTCATCGATATATATGGCGATATGGCCATGCTTCCATACCAGATCTCCCGGCTTGGCTTCCTCAAAAGGAATCTCCTTCAGCTGGGTCACAAAGTCGTAGGAGGTCCATCTGAACCCGGCTCCTGCCGCTTTACATTCCCTTAATCCGTAACTGACCAGACCGGAACAGTCGAAGGAGTTGGGGCCGGATGCTCCCCACACATAGGGGGCTCCTTCCTTGGCCACAACCGCATTGAGAAACTCTACCGTTTCATCCGGGATCACATCCTTGTATTCCACCAGTCTGGAATCCAGATAGATGGTATTGGCCTCCTTGATCTCTTCCAGGTTGCGGATATGTTCCTTAACATCTTTGAGCTTCTTTTTTACTTCTTTAAGAAGACTGCGGTCCGCCGCAATGGAGATCTCACAGTATTTTGCCCTGTTTTTCAGGATAGGATCCACGCTGGAATAAAAGCCTGTATCCTCGTAGCGGCTGTCGTGGCCTTCCGGCACCGGCTCTTCATGTTCCATCTCGCTGATCTTCACAGACTGAGGCAGATACTCGGTAGTGTATCTGTCGGTCCATTCGGAAAGAGATACGATATCATAGGTTTCAGCCAGGAGGGATAATCTTTCATCCAGCCCGTCCACACGGTCAGGATTCGGCAGATATGCCCCCTCCCGGACACATCCGGTCAGAAGGATCTCCCCTGAGTCTTTCTCCGGTACAGTCTCGTCAAGCATGGCATAGATTGCCTTGATCTCTTTGGCCTGGGCTTTATCCCGGGCAAGCTGTTCATTCAGCCTGCTCTTTTTCTTCTTTAGTTTCTTCCTTCTCTTTTTGAGTTTTTTGAGCTTCTTATTGACCTCTTCCTCATTCCTGGAGACAGAGACAATGGTGAAAGAAGTGTTTCCGCTGGAGACGATCTCCAGATCGGAATAATCCCTTCCTCTGGAATCGTCTTTCTCTACTTTTTTCTTCTTTTTGTTTTTTTCATCCGTCAGGATCCTGAAGATCTCGGCCTCTTCCCTGAAATCCTCTGAAGAAGTCTCCCGGGACGATGCATCTCCCTTTCCCGGTTTACCGGAATCTCCGGAACCGGTACCCTGGGATGATTCCTCCTGTTCATCCTTAGTGCCCTGATCCGGAACTGATTCACTGTTTCCGGAAGTGTCGGAGGATGAATCTGCTCCGGAAGATCCGGAGTCCTCTGAAGAAGAGCCCTCGGATGATCCGCCACCGGAGGGAGTATCACCGGAGGGAACATCTCCGGAAGGCGCACCACCTGAAGGTGTGTCTCCGGAGGGTGATCCGGAATCGCCACCACCGCCGGAGGGTTCCGGGGAATCTCCGCCGGAAGGCGTAGCCGGATCAGAAGAGCTCTCCACCGATGAAGCATAGCTATGGAAACCTGTCTGGGTAAAGATCATTACTGCCGACAGGATAAGTGCCATCAATAATACAGGCAGCTTCTTTCTGAAAAGCATGTTATTCCTTCTTTCCTTATTGATCCCCGGTGTGTCTGATGAAAACCGGGTTTTCTGCCTTTGAGTATACCCCTGTGGGGAAAAAAATCAAGACCGGGTGAATGCCGGGTCGGTAAATACACGTATGCTTCGGTCCAGTATACCCTTCATGCGGGCGATGCATATCCCGTAATTGGTAAAGGGAACCTGCTGGTCCAGAGCACATTTCATACGATATCTCATCTCCCTCTCATTCAGCATGCATCCGCCGCAGTGGATGACCAGGGCGTAGGCTGACAGATCCTCCGGGAATTCCCGGCCGGATGTGGTTTCGATCTGAACCGGAAATCCGAGATACTGGTTAAGCCATGCAGGGATCTTGACCGTTCCGATATCATTGCACTGGCGATGATGGGTGCATCCTTCGGAGATCAGTACCTTGTCGCCGGGCTTAAGCCCGTCGATGGCCCCGACACCATGGACCGCTGTTTCCAGGAATCCTTTGTATCTTGCCATCAGGATGGAGAAAGAAGTGAGGGGGATATCATCCGGGGTCTCCGCAGAAACCCTGGAGAATACCTGACTGTCCGTGATCACCAAAGCAGGTTTTCCGGGCAGTTTATCCAGGATATCTCTGTATTCTGTCTCCTTTACCACAATGGCTGCAGCGGAAGCATCGAGAATATCCCGGATGGTCTGCTGCTGCGGCAGGATCAGCCTGCCTTTGGGGGCCGCCTTGTCGATGGGCACCACCAGGACCACAATGTCGGAAGGCCGCAATAGATCCTTCACGATATATCTGTCTATATCCCCGGTACGGACGAGATGAGCGATCCTTTCCTTAAGTTCCCATATCCCTTCCCCGGTGAGGGCACTGACAGGACATAAGTGGTCCGTCGCAGCAGGGAACTGTTCCAGCAGATCACATTTGTTCCCCGCGATCAACCAGGGCAGCTGCTTCTCCTTAAACAGCTCCACCAATTGCTCTTCCTCCACGGAAAAGGGCCGGGTCACATCCGTCACCAAAACGGCGATATCCGCCCTGTTCAGGATCTGCCGGGTCTTTTTGATCCTCATGGTTCCCAGGATTCCCTCATCATCGAATCCCGGTGTATCTATGATCATAACCGGTCCCATGGGCAATAATTCCATGGCCTTGTAAACCGGATCAGTGGTGGTTCCCTTGATCTCGGAAACAACGGCCAGATCCTGTCCGGTCACCGCATTTACAACGCTTGACTTACCGGCATTTCTCTTGCCGAAAAAACCGATGTGGACCCTCTCCCCGGAGGGCGTATCATTCAATCCCATTTGTTTCCTCCTTTTCCGGATCTTTTTCTTTCATTCTACCAACGAACAGGGTGAATAGCAATAAAAACGGCCTTATATTCTTATCTTTCCGGAAGTTGACATTCCACTGCAGAACACATATAATGATTAGGATTCTAAAGTTGTTTAATCTATGGAGAGATCAGATATGGAAACAAAGTTGACTGAAGGCAATCCGATGCGTATAATCCTGCGCTTCGTTTTTCCTGTTTTTCTGGGAAATGTGTTCCAGCAGCTTTACAATATGGCGGATTCCATGATCGTCGGGAATTTCGTGGGTTCCAGGGCTCTGGCAGGAGTTGGTT
>CAJGDH010000017.1 GCA_904502145.1 uncultured Eubacterium sp. | reverse complement strand
TACAAGTAGGTGCTTTCCTGGCTATCTTTTTCAGGGTATGTTTATGAGCCAGGACAGGCACGCTGCGGGTCTGTTTGTGGGATGTATCATTCCGGCAGAATCGGGTTTGCTGCCCTTCCTCATGCTCCGTAGGGTCTTTTTCTGTTTCCCATTCTGTCCAGTTGTGTCCCAGTGCCGGCAGCGTAAGATCTCCTTCAGATAATTCTTCTTTACCGGCCTCATCCCTGAATATCCCTCCGCATTCACTGCAGGAATAATACTCGATATTACCGGTTTCTGTGCAGGTAGCTGCCTTTCTCCTCGTCCTGGTCATCTTATGCTCATGACCTTCTTCCGGGATTACAGAGCCAGGATCTTCCGCAGGGTCTATTGCTTTGATCTCGTACCATTCGGATCTGATATCGTCAGAACATGCACGTACATGATAGGTTCCCGGTTTTGTAAAGGAAACCATGTCTCCTGTCAGAATGATACCGGTCATCTCCCTTGCTTCCCAGGTATAGTCTTTTTCAATTTCCTTCCCGGTCTCATCATAGACAGCTACCGAGAGCTTGTCTTCCCCCTCCAGAGGATCCGGATCAACATTAATATTGCCCTGATAGCTGCCGCTGATTTCGATGGTTCCCGTAAAATCCTTTTCTGTAACAATGATCTCCAAAGCAGCTGTTTTCACCAGGTCCTCGTTTTTAATCGGATCATTCGGCCGTTCTGCTATATAGTAGGCATCCTCATCAATCCGGTATACCATGTAGCAGGTGCCGGGTTTAACGGCAGTATAACGCCAGTTGGTGGATACAGGATCCTTTTCCAGAAGGACAGGAGAATCTGCCGGATCCAGCTCATTACCTTCCTTATCGGTGATGATCCAATAGCCGTTATCTTTGGAGAAGCCGTAGAACGGTACATCATTTCTGTTCAGACCGATCAGATTCATGTAGTTGGCGTAGGAAAAATCACCCACTTTCATCCTGGCAGTGAAATAATCAAACAACTGATAGGACACTTCATCCGTATGAATATTCACACCCGGATCAGCGATTTTTACCCGATAGAGCGGATGCGTCGGCATCAGGCCGGTCACTTCAGTCGCGACAACGTTCAACGTTTGTGTATAAGCGCCCCCGACCGATGACATAGGCACATATCTTTGGGTCGCCGCTACGGCATCAGGCAAAATAGACAGATCATAATCCTCCTTCGATTTCTCCAGAATCATTCGCCATCTGAGCCCTTGCTCGTCCATATCGTTCCAGTTTTCGCAGGCGTTGATTCGGGTTTCCAGATCCCCTCTTGCGCCGTTTAGGGGGTCAGAAAATGAATAGACCGCATCTCTGTCAATGGGGATCCATTCACCATCAACATAGATATTCGTATTACCCGTATGGAGAATACGGTCTCCCAGTTGTCCGGTTTGATACCCTACGATAGTGACATCATATAAGAGGGCGATCGGACAGTTGTACCTTGTCAGATATACGGAAGTTGTATCTGACTGTGTGATCATCACCTGCGTGTAGGGCGCCAACGGTACGCTGACCGAGTAGGATGAGTTTTTGCTCTTGGAGACAGAATCAGAAGATCCCCATCCTGTGGAAAACGCTTCTCCCTCGGTCCAGGAGTATTCTCCGCTCACCTGGAAGGCTTCCGTGAATTTATATGATGCGCCGACCTTCTTGCTGGTTGATTTGGAATAGGATTCCGACCCGCTGAGTGAATTGGAGACACTGGCAGAAATACTGTTCGACAGGCTCTGAGATCCGGTGACAGTCGATGCAGTCAGGTTTTTGACTGTAGACGCTGTTGTGGACCGGGCATTCACTGTATCTGTGATCAGTTCCGTCACGTAATTCGTTCCTTCATCGGAAGGAATGAGCGCAGAGATACGGAAGTTGGTAAAATAGGCCGCAACCGTATAGGAGTTCGTTTCCCGGCTGTTATATTGCTCCTTTACATTTACGGCTGTGGCAAGAGTCAGCTGCTCGGAGCTGTCATCCTTATAGTATCCGAAATTCTTATCTGCACCGAATGTCTTCTGGAATACCCAATCTTCGGCAGCCTTTGGAGAAGTCTTTCCCTCCACATCAAAACGCCTGGCCTGATAAGTCATCCCATTCTGCTGGTCATAGAAATGAGATCCACGCACAGCAGCATTGAACATACCCCGGATGCAATCGTACTCGTTACTGATTCCGTCCGGTTCAAGATCTGTCAGAAGCGAGACGCCCGTCTGCAGCCACAGATCAGCTTCGGACTGATCATAGTACTTATACTCATATTCCTCGGCATCCCATTCACCCCGCTGCCTGATCACATTGCTTCTGCTGCCCAGCATGTCTTTGAAGAATTTAATCTGATCACCCTCAAAATTATCTGACCCAACATCGAAATATGTGACACCATCGAGTTCATAAGTATCCTGGATAGCCGCAGGTTCTTCAGCAGATTCCTCTGCTGCGTACACATTCAGCGTACCCGTAAACGGTATAACCGTAACCGTCATCACCAGCGCCAGAAAAACGGCAGCCAGTTTATTTCCTGTCCTTGGCATCATTTTCCTCCTCTTCTTAAAAAAGCCTTATAAGCCATCTTCATGAAATGAAAAAACCGCAAAGTTACGCGGCATACTGTATACTATCTCTGTCACGAAGCTTCCCGGCTGATATATCACTTACCTACTTGTATATATTGTATCATAAGAATTCTGAAAAAGGAACTTACTTCGTTAAAATAAATACAATTATATTTTAGTCAACAGATGATAATAATCAAACGACAAAAGTATAAAAAAAGCATCCCGGGTTATATTTCCCGGGATGCCTTACCCTTTATCTTTCATTTTTAATTGTTTTTTTCTATGATGATCAGAAATCAAGTTCCTTCTTTCTGAAAATGAGCTGGGTGATGATCAGTGCCCCGACGATCCAGATGATACAACCTGCCAATGGCTGCATCAGCAAATTTCCGGACTGCAGGCCTTGTGAGAATTCTCTCACGCAGTCAGAGAAAAGATACTTCGACAGGGAAGTCACGAATTTCGGCAGAAAATCCATGGCCAGAGCAACAGAGACGATGCTGCCGATGATTCCCCCCGAGAGTAATACATAAGCAATCTCACCCATGTTGCTTTTTTGTGTAATGTACACAGGGATCATGGCCAGGTTATAAAATCCCATGCAGGAAAGTACATTGCCCGCATAGTTCCCGGCAATGTTTGTGGTTACAGAGATCGGAGATCCAAGAATGCCGGCAGTGACGGCAACCCCGATAACCATAATAACTGTATAGAGCAGGGTCAGTAGAAGGAGTTCCAATTCCTTTGCCAGGATGACCTGCTCCCTGCTGAGTCCCCTTCCTATGGCAACCTGCATGGTCTTGCTGCGGAAGTCGTCGGCGAATACCGCGGAAAAGATGCTCACTCCGATAAAAATCTGGCTGAAAGACACGATCAGCACGAGGGATTCTTCCCCGGAGAATTTCAGAAAATGAACCATGCAGAAAGTGAGTATGACCGGCAGAATTAACGCCAGAATGATAACTGACAATATGTGTGTTTTTTTATGAGCTATTCTTAAGAAATCTGCTTTGATATATTGATTCATTGTGTATCTCCTCCTACCAGATTAAAGTAATATTCTTCCAGGCTTGTGCCTTTTCTGCTTTCATCAAGGATATGAATACCGTTTTCCTGCAAGATATTTCTTGCCTTCTCCACTTCACTGAAGGGTATAGTGAGGTTGATCTCATTGTTCTCTATTTTGAGATCCTCAGAGCCGATCTCCCTGGCGATTATCCCGTCATTCAGAATCCCGAACCGGGTGGCTGTGTGTTCTACCTCTCCCAAAATATGGGAGGATATGATAATCGTGGTTCCATGTTTTTTATTGATATCCTGCAGCAGATGACGGATTTCGGCGATGCCCTGTGGATCCAGACCGTTTACCGGCTCATCCAGGACCAGGATCTTTGGATTACCAAGTAAGGCACAGGCTATACCAAGACGCTGTTTCATCCCCATGGAAAAGCCCTTGTACTTTGTGTTTACCCCTTCAAGGCCTACAAGATCAAGAACCCGGTCTATCTCACTGTAATCCTTCACTCCTTTCAGGATACAGTAATATTTGAGATTGTCTCTTGCAGTCATATAGTCAAAGAAATTCTTTCCGATGAAGAAACCGATTCCTTTTCTTGCTTCCCTTAATTCCTTCTCATTACTGCCTCCGTCAATGGAGATCCTGCCTCCATCATAGACAGAAAGCCCAAGCAATATTTTAAAGATCGTAGTCTTACCGGCTCCGTTTTTTCCGATCAGACCGTAAATCTCTCCTTCCATGACGGACAGATCCACACCTTTCAGGACCTGATTATTTCCATAACGTTTTGTGACTCCCTGGAGCCGGATCATTTCTTTTCCCATATCTTTATACTTCCTTTCTACCATTAGAAGATCTCATCGTATTCTGTCAGGGGATGCAAACGATTTCAATTTTCATACTTTGCTTTTACTGATCTCATTATACTTTATCCATTGTCACAAAACCGTCACATCAAAGGAAAAATCCTTTTCCGCTGAGATAACAAAAAAAGCATCCTGGATTATCTTTCTCAGGATGCCTGATCATTTTTCTATATTTTCAAGATTATTTTACGAGTAAAAGAGGTAACTGTCGATGGGCCAACACGGGAGATGTCTTAACCGGCTGCGTAAACCGACTTGAACAATTCTACGCTTTCTTCATAATCTTCGAAATCCGTTCTGATACTGGCGATTGCCTCATCCATGGTGAATCCCTGAAGCTTTAAAATCTTAGCAATGCCTTTGATGCAGTCCCTATCATTGTCCGTCAGAACTCCTCCGTTTACTATTTCAAGTTCTTCCATTCTAAGTTCTCCGGTTTCGTTCATTCTGTTCATTTCTCTCATCATATTTTTCATTCTCCTTTCAGGGCATCTTATTTGCCGAACATCTCTCTGTATTTTTCCTCTGTGATCACTAATTTTTTGACGCCTTTTTTAGATGCAGCATCCTCTGCCTGGAAGATAAAGAAAACGCTATCCAGTACATCCCCGTTATGATCATCCACGATCAAGTAGTTTTCGAACATTCCACAATCTACAATATACCCTCCGGCAACCTGATCCATCTCGTTCATTGTTAATTCCATTCTGTTATTATCTCTCATCATTTTTTTAGTCTCCTTCTTCTTTTTTAGTTTTGTTATTTCTGATCTCATTATAGTTTATCCACTGTCACAGAACCGTCACACCAACATTCGAACCTTATGTAAGATCAGCTATGGTTATCATTGGAACATCGATTTTGTCATCGGGCAACTGGTTCTGCGTTTCAGTACTAAGATCACCTTCCAGCTGTCTCCGGATGCTTTTGGCTCTCAGCATACAGAAGGTACACAGTGCCCTTGATGATGAAGAAAAACGATCAGCACTGTAGAAAGCAGTCGGATCCTTTTCCACATAGGGGAGCAGCATATCTATAAGAGCGTCGGTCTCCCTTTCAAAATCGCCCGATTCGAAATATGCCGTCAGGAATTCATCCATGGCGCGATGATATTTCTTTTTCAGGGAATCATGGTCTGTGACCAGTTTCCACATAGGTCTCTGTTCCGGCTCTGCGCCAAGCAGAGGCGTGTCAATCCCATAATTCGCCAGCAGTGTAGCATCTGACTGTTCGGGATTGATACGAGCCCAGGTGGAGGCAAATGCTGCATTGTAATCCCAGGGGAACATGGCAAGTTTGCCGTCCTTCTCACACAGATAGTAGTTATGCAGCATAGATCCTGTGTATCCGTCATGGTTCAGTACAAAATTCTGGACAGCAAAATAATGGACCAGTTCTTCTGTATAGAGATGCTGATCGGGATCTTCCCCGTCAGAGAGTCCTTTCAGCGATTTGATCACTCGCTGCTTATCCTCATCATCCACGTCTGTTTCCGTATAGTTGAAAATATCAGGATAATCCGCGATCTGCTCACCCCGGTATCCCAGTTCTGCGCCTTGTCCGTAATCCTCAACCTGGACACCGTTCTTTATGATCCTGTTAATATCTTCACCACCGGCATTGAGTTTGTCAGAGTCAGGTTTATAGAGACCTCCTCCGTCCCATCCCGTTCTTTCCAGGAACCCTTCGTCAACTTCTTCCACTGCCTGAAACAGGCCGTAAGCTTCTCCGTTCACCGTCACCCATGCATGACTGCAGAGTGGGCCGTCCACTCCTGCCTTTTGAAACATGGTATAAGAGAGGAAATCCTTCATGTACGTAGAATCTCTGAAACTGTTATTCAGATTGAGTTTATGAAGTCCGTGAAATGTCTGGCCTTCCTCGTATTTACCGAAATCAATTTTAAGGCTGTACCTGTCGATTCCGTAAACTTCCTTTACCATAAGCAGACTGGAATTTCCTTTTGTAGAGCAGGAAACATTCTTCGTCTGCTCTCCATCGATCGTTACATCTGTCTTGTACTTGATCTTTTCCGTCGGACGTTCCATAAGATCTTCCCAGTCTTCGGGAGAGAAACGGATATCGATAGTGTGCACTCTGGACGGATCGAACAGGCCGCCGCCATAATCCGTATCTGCAGTCTTCACAGAAGAAGCGGGAATCGCTGAGCATCCTATTGTTATTACGGTCGCGATCAACAGTACTGCTGCAATGATTACTGAATGTCTTTTCATATTTCTAAATCTCCTATCTGGTTTCAGGTTTTGTCAGTTCCTGTTTGATTATAGTTTATCTACTGTCACAAAACCGTCATATAATCGGGGCAACAAAAACAAAGGTATAATAAAAGAGGCCGGACTTTTCAATCCAACCTCTGATTTTTTAAATGATGTTATTTCAGGTAGTCTGTGCAGACATAACCTGTCTTACCGTTGAAATCAACCTGTACCCAGCATGCCTTGCTGCCATGTTTGAATACCTGGCCGGTAACCTTGGCGGTCTTTCCTGCTGCCAGTGATCCCATGATGTCATAGGTGGTCTTCGGTCCCTTGCGAACCCACACATCCTGTGCCACTTTCATGGTCTTGTTTACTTTCTCTACAGTGAATACACATGCTTCCGTATTCTTGGCGGCTGCTGCCTTTTTCTCAGTGGTTTCTGCTTTTGCAGCGGGAGTTGCTTCTTCTTCCATGTCAAATGTCAGGTTGCTGATGTAACCAGCGCTCTGACCGCCGTCCTCCAGGTCCACATAAACTCTGAACCACTTGGTGTCCTCTCCGTCTTTCTGAACCCTGCCTGTCAGATCAAGCCTTGTTCCTTTGTCAACCGTTTTCAGGACCGGTGCGGTTGTGGATGCTCCGTCCCTGATGTTGGCGTACTCACTGACTACAACACCGGTGGCGGAAATATCTCTGATACTGATGCCTTCTGTTACTTCATTGTATGATCCGTCATTCGCATAAACGTTTCTGGAAGTGAATCCCACGAAACCGGTGAACGCGATCGCTGTTGCCATTGCCACTACTGCTACTCTTCTTACCAAACTGTTTTTTCTCATTTTTATTATCTCCTTTTCTTTTTGTTTTCTCTTGATGGCTTTATATTAACAGATGGAATGTCACAAAAGTGTCACAGAGATCTTAAAACATAGATCATCAAATTTGGGTATATGAAAAAGACCCAGACATTTGAGAATTATGCAATGTCATGGTATGGTTATTAGTATCAGACTACCTCCCGGGATTCCTGCCGGGGGACCGGTGAAGAAACATATGACTGCTACAGAAAGGATAGATGAAATCATGGCAGAGATTACCTGTATCGGACAAGCTTTAATGGATTGTATTACAAGAGATATCGAGCGCGAACCCGCAGGCAGCAGAGCTCACCGCGCAAAGAGTATTACTTTATCCATCGGAGGAGATGCCATCAATGAAGCGATGGTTTTGAAAAGGCTTGGACATGAAGTAAGACTGGTCTGTGGCCTTGGGGATGATCTTGCAGGAAAAATGATCCTCGGGACCATGAAAGAACTGGGTGTGGATTGCAGCCTTACTGATATAGCGGCAGACAGGCCCACTCCGGTGGCGAATCTCATGGTTGAGGCGGACGGTTCCAGAAATTCTGTGAACAGTTATTCCAGTATGCTTGGGCATTATGTGCCGGACCTACGTGCGGCAACGGACACAAAGATTCTTTCCCTGGCCAGCCTGTTCAGGGCTCCCCTCGACCGGCACCAGAGTGTGATCACCCTGGTAAAAGAAGCAAAAAGAAACGGCTGCCTTGTCTGTGCAGATACCAAGATACCCACCTTCCGCAAGATGACATTCGGGGATATCGCCGAGATACTGCCCATGATCGATTATATATTTCCTAATCTTGAGGAGGCGGCTTTCTTTTCCGGAAGGAAAGATATAGCGGGTATGTCATCCTTCTTTCTGGACGCCGGGGTCAGACATGTCATCATCAAAGCCGGTCCTGAAGGATCCTATGTATGCGGGGAAAATGAACAGTTCCACATGAAAGCATATCCGGTGGAGGCTGTCGATGCTACAGGAGCCGGAGATAATTATGTGGCTGGTTTTCTGTCCGGACTTCTCCGGGGCTTCTCTTTGTATGAGTGCAGTCAATATGGAACGGTCTGCGCGGCTGCCTGTGTGCGCCGGCTCGGCGCGGGAGGCGGCGTTCAATCCAGGAAGGAGGCTGATGCTTTATTCAGCCTTTCCCAATCTTCCACCGGTATATTCTGAGATAATCGGACAATGAGTAAAGCCGGATTCAGAAATCTGCTGAATCCGGCTTTTTACTGTGTATATTTTATCTTTCCGGCATTTGCGGTATAGACACCTGTGATGATGATCCCGGCTCCGATGATCTGGATGAGTGGCAGCCTTTCCTGTAAAAACAATCCCCCGGCGATAATGGAAACGACTGTGGATACCCCTACGAAGGAAGACGTACGGTTCACCCCGATCCTGGCGATCGCAATATTTGACAGAAAAAAAGCCAGTATCGAACAACCTATTCCCTGATAGATCACAGCGATCATGAACCCGGTATCCGCAAAAGGCAATGAGACCAGCCTGCCGACATTGCCCTTGGCCAGAGCCTCTGCAAATGCCAGGATGATAAAAACAACGGCCCCGGCAGTAATCATCATATAGGTGATTTCTATTCCGGTGCAGGCAGCGGCTTTGTCAACATGGACACTGTATAATGCATAGGAAAACACAGCGAGAAGAAGAAATATGTAACCGATCATCGAAAAACTCGGTGATGCCCCTGCGGCTAAGACTGTCACAAGTACACCCGCCAGTGTGATCAGTATCCCTGTGATCTGTAATCCTGACGGTTTCTTCTTCAGGAGTAAAGATGAAGCCATCAGCGATGCCACGGGAATGCATGCGAGAAATACTCCGCTCTCCGATGCCGTCGTATGATTGATCCCGATCGTCTCTCCGATAAAGTATATTACCGGACAAAATAAGGAGATCGACAGAAGCGGCTTTAGTTTCTCCGCCTTGATCTCTACCTTTATTACACCGAGAACAAGAAGAAGGTTCATGGCTATAAATGACAGGGCAAATCTCCAGCTAAGGAGCGACAGTTCACTTATCCCCCGGATTGCCTGTTTGGTAAAAACATAGCTCATTCCATACAATATCTCGCAGCCTAACGCACAAAGACTGCCTGTAAGCAAATCATTCCTGCTCAAAATATCATCCTTTTTCACTCATCAACCCACAAACTATAAGATTACAGGAAAATATTATTATCTCCAGTTCCCTTCCGCAATGATCACACATTTCCCTCCGACCTTTATCTGATACCTTCCGTCTGAAAGGGCAGCATCGACATAAAGTCTGGAGGGGCGCCCCATCTCGACGCCCTGATGAACCACATAGGAGATCCGGTCTTTCCCGAAATAGTTATGTTTCAGCAGATAGCCGGCGAGATTACCGTTGGCACTTCCTGTGGCCGGGTCTTCGGCAAAACCCGGATCTTCCATGAAATCCCGCGCCCGCAGTATTCCGTCACCCATGTCAACAAAGAACAGGTGGTTGCAGGCATACTTTTCCTTTATATACCTGTGAAACCTGTCGTGATCGACAGAACATCCTGCCAGTGCATCCAGGCTTTTCAGGGGAACGATGACCGATTCCAGGCCGGTTGATACCCACTGGACGGGATAGTCTTCCCGTATGTCTTCCGCAGTGAGCCGGAAGCAGGAGGCAACGGATTCTGCATCCACCGTATCGCCGAATACCGGCTGGTTCTGGGTCATGGTAAACCGGTCACCTACCACCTGCACCGGGATTTGTCCTGCTTTCAGGTTCAGCCTGACTTCACCGTCCTTCCCGTTTTCAATCGTCTTATTGATGATATATGATGTGCCTAATGTCGGATGACCGGCAAATGGAACTTCTGCCGCAGGGGTGAATATGCGCACATCATAGCCTCCATTCGCCTGCTTTCCGGAAAGGATAAAGGCTGTCTCCGAGAAATTGACCTCCCTTGCGATCTGCTGCATTTCACTGTCGCTGACGAATCGGTCCGGAATCAAAACAGCCAGTTCATTTCCCTCGTATCTTCTCTCGGCAAAACAATCCACTATATAAAACTTCATCAGGGATTCCTCTTTGTTTTTTCAGAAATAATACACTTACAACCGCTGCAAACGCCATGGTGAACATCGATGGGACTGCCGCACTTCTCACAGGTCCATCGTTCACGTTCCTGCTTCAGGAACTCTTCCATCCCCATCTCCCGGATCATTCGGAGATTCTCCAGGGGGGATTCTTTCAAGGGATACCTGGAAGTATACCTGTTTTCTTTCTCCATAACGTCCTCACAGGGATAATCCGGGCATTCGTCACAGAATCTGTATCCGTTTTCCTTACGCTTCCTGCAAAGGATGATCCCACATTGACTGACACAGAATTCAAGCTTGTTGTCATCCGGACCGTTGCAGCCCGGGCAGGGGTTATTTTTGGCCAGGGCCTTGGAACACAGGCTGCAGTCCAGGCCGCAGGGAGCAATCATATCAGCAGTAAACATTAACCATCCTCCTTATTCTTCCGTGGTAAGCATCCTGAAACATTATTGTTTATGGCAGAGATCAGACATTACACAGGCAGGGGACAGATATCCCCGTAGGAACAGATCTGCCTGATCTTACCGTCACGGATCATATAGGCTTCTCCCCGTATCTGGGCACCTTCGTCCGTCTGGAACAGATAGCTGCCGTCCGTGATGGCGTAAAAGGTGTGGCCGAAGCTGTCCCCGCAGGTAATGTCCTCCATGAGACGCATCCCGTCCAGCCTGTCGTTCTTAACCGCATTATAATGGGGAAGCAGATTGTATTCCGTGAGAGCCAGTCCGGGAATAAACCGCTGATAGGCCGGGTCCGTCGCCTCTCCGGGAAGCTCCGGCTGGGCATATACCATACGGGCAGAATTCATGGTTCCGGCACTGATACCCATCACGATTCCCTGATATCCACGGAACCGTTCAGCCAGGCCGATCTCTTTAAAAAAGGCGTTCTCCGTGGGGACATGACCGCCGCCCAGGATGACAAAATCATAACTGTGCAGGGCATCCGCTCTTCCTCTTCCGTTCCGGGTATCACAGAGATCGAGGCAGGATATGGACAATCCCGTATCCCTGATGATCTCCTCAAAATCATTCCTCATCCGGTCGTTGGTCTCATGATCGTCAGGAAATGCGGAGATAAGGATGCATCGCGCATCCTTTACCCAGAATCTGTGCAGTTCCTCCACCATTCCGTTGGCCGGATTGAACCCTGAATAATCCAAAGGCTCCTCACTTCTGTATATGCCTATCGGGCTGCTTGTCAGAAATAATATCATGTAACAGTCTCCATTTTCGTCAGATCTGCCGGATTGTCCGGGGATCATTTTTGTTTATTCTTTCAGCTGCAGGAGAAATTCCCCGATCAGCCGGTTGATAAGGTCAGGCTGGTCCGTATTTGAGTTATGTCCCGCACCCCTGATCCAGCTGATGGGTATCCCTGTCCTTTTGTGCCATGCTTTGTTGTATCGGACACAGAACCCGGCCTGATCCTTTTCTCCGCAGATGAGGAGTGCCGGGCAGTGGAACTCATAAGAGTGATCCGCATCGACTTCTTCTGCCAAGATCCTGAATCCATGGCCGGCAAGCTTTGCATATCTTCTCTTGTCGCCGTCATAGGCCATCATCATGCATCGCATCAGTGAACGGCCATAAACCGAAGCCGCGGCACCTTCACTGCCGTCTTTGAGAAGCATTCTCCAGGGATAATAAAAGTATACCGGTTCCATTCTCCTGAGGATCCACAGCTCCCAGGCTCTGTAATACGCCTTCTCAAGAGGAGCGGAATCGATGGAGATATAACCGTATAGTTTTTCAGGAAACAGCCGGGCGTAGACCTGCCCGACATAGCCTCCCATCGACTGTCCTATGATCACCGGTTTGTGAAAACCTTCCGCCTCCAGTATTTCATCAAGCCATCTTGCCTTATCTTCCAGGCTGAAGGACAGGTCAAAGGGGAAGGAAGCCCTGTGTCCCGGCGCGTCCCAGACAAACATGCGGTACTCCCCGTTGAAATATTCGATCTGTTTTTTGAAAAGTCTGTGGTCTGCCGTCAGTCCCGGGAGAAAGACCAGCTCAGGACCGGTCCCCGAGCCAGTATCACTGATCCAATAATGGATGTTTCCCCGTTCTGTAGGGTGAATTTTCTCTTTCATATCCCAGCCTCGTTTCCTTTATCCATGTTTTTGTACCCGGTTTTCAGAATCTCAGAGAGAGGCAGCTCAGTCCTCCGTCAAGTTTTCGGAATTCTGATGTATCGACAAGGATCGTTTCATAACCCATGGCTTTTACCGCCTCCAATACTGCCGGATAACCTTCGGGTACAATCACCTTATCATTTACCCATATACAGTTGGCTGCATAAGCCTCATCCTCCGGGATCACATATCTGTTGAAGGATGAGAACTCCTCCTTATCCGTAAACTCTCCGGAGACAAGCAGATTATTCTGTTCAAGATAATTCACCCCTGTCTTGAGGTGAAGAACTTCTTCCAGTTTTACTTCGGAACATGAATACCCGTATTTTTTCAGTATTCGTGTGAACTGGCTTATGCCTTCTTCATTGGTCCTCTCCGACCTGCCCACAAAGAAGTGGTCTCTGCACATCATGACATCACCGCCCTCCAGGGTACCGGGAGACATGATCTGCTCGATCCTGTCCTCCGGATAGAAGTTCCGGACTGCCTCTTTTATCGACAGGATCTCTCCCTTCCTGGATGCGGCACCGGGATTGGTGATGATGGCACATCTCTCCGTCAGCACAGCCGGATCTTCCACAAAGCAGGAATCCGGAAATTCCTCATCCGCCGGGAGGACCGTTACATTAACCTGGCATTTCTTTAAGGCATCAATATAGGCGTCATGCTGAATAAGGGCAAGGGCATAATCCGGTTTACCCGGGTACAGGCCCGAAGTTATTCCTTCTGTCATCGCCCTGCAGGGGCGTCTTACAATTACATTTGTGAATCTTTTCATTTCCTCATCCTTTTTATTCTGTCAAGCGGGACAAAACCCATCTCCTCCTGAAGGAGGATCGTGATCGGTATTCCGAAGATCACCGGGAAAAGAAAGGTGTTGAGCAGGACGGTAAGCGCAAAGAGTCCCGCGTCGATCTCCGGATAGATCAATGCTACCGCCGGAGTGATCAGAACCATCTCCAATATGGCGGAAAGCATCATGATCCATACATGTTTTATGATGTTCCTGCCTTTCCTGAGAGAGAAGGCACTTGAACTCCGGTAATACCAGTAGGCCCAGATGAGCAAAGGGCCGGTAAAATTGGCCAAAAAACCCATGATGGAGGACCATCTGAGGCTGTCACTGACCACGTCCATGATCAGGTTGCCCACCGCCATCACAACACAGCCCGGAATCCCGTAAAATATGGCATAAACCGGTCCCAGAAGGGTTACCGGCCTGATATCCGTAAACCCGGGAATGATCTCCATCACTTTAAAGGGCACTGCAACGACCAGATAGATGACCAGAAGGATCAGGGCGGACCGTAAATGTTTCATCCTGCCGCCTCCTTTCTGCCGGTCGCTCCGGGAAATTCGATGATCTCCACCAGGTTGCCGACAACAACGCAGATGACACCAAGGATAAGGCCCGGGGTCAGATTCGTCGGTTCAATAAGGCTGTCCGGCATGACCCGGCCCCAGATTATGGAGAATACGATTTCCATGGAATAGATGATCGTGGCACTGGCAGGACTTGCTCTTCTCTGCGCGAACAGGTTGATGGTAATGGTAAATGCCACCACAAAATAGGCATAGATGGCCAGACTGGCAATGACGGTGGATGTCCAGGGCATGACCAGAAAAGTCCCCGGCTGAACCGCCATCCAGAAAAAGTAGCTGATGATACCCCCGCTGACACAGATGAGGGCAGACAAAACAACCGGATCATGTTCCCTGGCATACTGGTTAAGTTTTATGATATAAAAAGCACGTATGGCACAGCCTGCACCGATGACAGCCAGCCCCTCAAGTTCTTCGCCGGATACCATTCCCCAGAGGGCAACGATAATACCAAACAGGACGATGGAGGAGGATATCCAGGTGCGTCTGTCAACGTGGGCTCTCTGCATGACCATGATGATGGGAAGTGCCACCACTGTCAGAGACAGAGTGAATGCTCCGGTGTACACATCAAAATCCTTCAGGCCGAACTGGAACATGGTATTATAGGCACTGTTCAGAATACTGAGAAACAGGCATCGCAGAAGCTGTCTGCGACACCTGTCCTTAAGTCCTTCCCTGATCCGCCGGAAAAAAGCCACTGCCAGGATAGCTCCACCCACCAGAAATGTGATGGAGGTAGTGGCAAAAGGCGAGACCTCATTGGGTATACAGGCAAAGATGATCACCTCTGTGGACCAGCAGAAAGTCACGCATAATAAACATAGATTGGCCTGCAATTTATTCATTATCCCTTACGCTCCTTTGGTCCATGCCTGTTTTCCGAGATACATATTTTAATTTTACACTATCTTCCTTATGATTTCCATGAAAAAGATTTCCATAAAGCAATATGTTTAACAGAATCGAAAAAAAGAGAGGGGTAACTCAATACCCCCCTCTCTCCAAATAAGGTTTAACAGGTTTTGCCCTTCATATTTTTATTTATTTCCTTCTTTCTAAAAGCTTCAGAACTGTTCCTCCGATGATCCCGAGACCTGCGATCACAGCTAATGTGATGTAGAGTGCCATCTCTTTGGCATCACCTTTTTCTGCGGTTTCCTTCAGGTTTCCGATCAGGGAGCGTTTTGCTGCTTTTGTTTCTTTTTTCTTTTCGGTTTTTACTTCAGCTTTTTTTGCTTCGGTTGTCTTCTTGGTTTCTTTCTTTACTTCTGTCTTCTTGGTTTCTTTTGTTTCTGCTTTCTTTGTTTCTGCTTTCTTTGTTTCTGTTGCTTTCTTCTCTGTTGTTTTCTTCTCTGCTGCCTTTTTCTCTGCTGCCTTTTTCTCTGCTGCTTTCTTCTCTGCTGCCTTCTTCTCTGCTGCCTTCTTCTCGGCTGCTTTCTTCTCGGCTGCTTTCTTTGCTGCCTTTTCCTCAGCTGCCTTCTTGGCTGCTGCTTTCTGGTTGGAAGCATTCTGCGTGTCCTGCTTCGGTGCCAGAG
>CAJGDH010000016.1 GCA_904502145.1 uncultured Eubacterium sp. | reverse complement strand
GGCCCGCTATGATGATCTGATCGCAGAATATGAAAACCCTTTGGAACATGCCTGTGACATGGAACTGGGGAAAGAATTCGTTGCCGAAGGCTGGAACAAACCGGAGGGTTTTTGTGACAGTGCCTGGGAGACCATCTCTCCCTTTGTGATGGCCCTTGCCCACGGGGCGGAGGATTTTTATGACGGATGGATGAAAAATAAAAAGTCCGCCATGATCTCATGCAATGACGGTTTCCGTCCCGTCAGTTTTCTTCTGGAGACGATGGAAGAATGAAAAGATATACTTCTCTAAATGCGGCAATCAAAGATATTTACGGGGAAGACAGGAAAATAAAAGAAAGACGGCCCGTTTTCGGCGGGGACATCAATGAGGCCTGGGCCCTTACCCTTGACCGGGGGGAGACCCTCTTCATGAAGACGAATGTCCCTTCTTTCCTGGAAAATTTTGTGGCGGAGGAAGAGGGCCTTGCAGCGATCCGGGAAACCCGGACGATACAGGTCCCCAGAGTTCTGGCTCTTGGAACAGACCGGAGTTTTTCCTTCCTGCTCATGGAATACCTGCCCCCTGCAGGGCAGAGAAAAGATTACTGGGAGAGATTTGCCGAAGAACTTGCTGCCATGCATCAAAGTCCTGTGGAAGAAAGTTTCGGCTTTTCCGGGGATAACTGGATCGGGGCCGGGAAGCAGATCAACCGGCCACGGGATTCATGGATCGAATTCTTCCGTGACTGCCGTCTCCAGCCGCAGATCACTGAGGCGGAAACGTATCTTGACTCCACGGACAGGCGGAAGGCGGAATACATTTTAAGCCATCTGGATAAATATCTGATCGAACCGGCCAGACCTTCCCTTATTCATGGAGACCTCTGGTCAGGTAATCTGATCACCGGCCCCGACGGAAAAGGATGGCTGATCGATCCTGCCGTCTACCGGGGACATCCGGAGGCCGATCTTGCCATGACAGAACTTTTTGGCGGATTTTCTTCCCGTTTTTATAAGACCTATCGACAGATCAGCTGCCTTGAACCGGGATATGATGACCGCCGTGACCTCTATAATCTCTACCATCTTCTCAACCACCTCAATCTCTTCGGAAGAGGGTATCTGGGGTCAGTAAGGAGAATCTTGACAAGGTACGCGGACTGAAGGCTAATATTTGCAGATTGAGTGCAAGGGGTTACATTTACAGACTTCTGTATGAAGAATATCCTAATGATAGGTAAGTATGTAATCAGCAAGAGGATGAAAAGATGCTCATTATATCCAAGGAAAACATCATACCCTATATGAAGGACCATCTGCCCGGATTTGACGATACTCTTCCCGCGGAGATCACCTGTGTGGGTGAAGGTACCCCTGAGGAGGACGGGGACGGCTATGTAAACCACATCTTCCGGGTCCGTACCGGGAAGGATTCCTATGTCCTGAAACAGGGTCTGGAGGAGGCCAGGGTTTCAAAGCTGACCATGGAGCTGTCAAGGATCCGGCTGGAGTATGACTGTATGCGTATCCGCTTCAGCATCACTCCCGAGTATACCCCTGCTCCCGTCTTCTATGATGCCGAGAATAACCTTTTTGTGATGGAGAATGTCTCTGATCTCAAGGTTGCCCGCTTCCAGTTCAATAAAAACGTACGGTTTGATGATTACGGCCGTATGTGCGGAGAATGTGCCGCCAAAAATGAATTCTATACTTCTGAATACTATCTGGACAGAGACAGATATCGTGACCTGATCTGCCGTTTTATGAATACCAGGATGAGAAAGATCATGGAGGACGGGATGTTTCTGGACCGTTTCGGGGAGCCCTTCGAGGATCGTTTCGGAGAAGGATTCCTGGAATTTGCCCAACTGTTTTCCAGAGACAGCCGCTATGTGTCGGAACTGTTTAAACTGCGCCGGTCCTACATGAGCCATACGGATGCACTGATCCATGCAGATTACCATACATCCAATGTCCTGGTCTCCGGCGATGTGATGAAGGTTATTGACCTGGAATTTGCCTTTATGGGTCCCTTCGGCTATGATATCGGATATATGGCAGGGAACCTGATCTCCCAGTACTGCGCAGCCTGCTTCAAGGCTTTCCCGGATGAAGGGGAAAGAAAGGAATACAAGGCTTATCTGCTCGCGACCATCAAGAGTATGTACTACACCTATTTCCTTACCTTTACCGACTGCTGGAACGAGGACTGCAAGACTCGTTACCGGAATCAGAACGGGCTGAGAAGGAGCATCATGGATGAAGTCATGGTGGATTCCGTCGGATATGCTTCCATGGTAAACTGGTTCAGGACTGTCAGCACCATTCCCTATCCTGATTTTGATGTCATCGATGACAGGAATGCAAGACAGGAGGCAGAGACCTTGTCTCTTCTGATCGACTGGCAGATCATGTTCCAGAGATACAGTTATGATTCGGTGGATGACCTGATCGACACTATCCTGTATGTGGAGAAGGAATACTGCAGGATAAGGAAAGAAAACCGATCACAGAATTGAAAATACAGCAGAGAATACTAAGATCCATTTCTATTGAAGGCGCCTGAACAGGTGCCTTTTTTACTTGAATAAACATCCTTATATCATTATAATACAAGTAATCAGATGTTTTGTTTTCAGAAAGGTGTGAACAATGACTGAACGTACGTTGTTAGAGAAATTAGAAGAATATACGAAAAGAGATCCCAACGCAGCCATTTTGTTCGATGAGACCCATGCAAAAGGCGTCACCTATGCCCAGCTGGATGATATGTCCGGAAGGGTATATGCCTGGCTGAAAAGCGGGGGGATTGGGAGAGAGGATTTCGTCCTCATCAATCTGCCCAGAGGTGTTCTTCCGGTGATCGCCATGATCGGCGTATGGAAGGCAGGAGCAGCCTGGGCATTGGTGGAAGATACCTATGCTCCTGAGCGGATCAACTATATCCGGAATGACTGTGGATGCAAGGTGGAGATCAACGCTGCGGACTGGGATGAAGTAATGCGTACACCACCTTTAATGGGTCATGTCAAGGCAGATCCTCATGATGCCGCATATGCGATCTATACTTCCGGGACCACCGGCAATCCCAAGGGTGTCCTGCATGAATACGGCAACCTGGACCGGGCGATCATGTCCATCCGGATAAACGGTGTGATACCTTTCAATGAGAAGGACCGGATCGCTACTCTTGCCCCCATGAACTTTGTGGCCACCACCATCGTGATCCTCGCAGCCCTGAATGTGTTCCGGGGTAAGAATTATATCGTATCCTACACGATTATCAAGAACACGACTGCTCTGGCAAAATTTTTCCTTGCCAAAAGGATTACCATCACATTCCTCACCCCCTCTTATGTGAGGATGCTGGGCAATAAGACCGGCCCCTTCCTTCGCATGCTTTTTGTGGGAAGTGAACCGGCCAATAATCTTTACAATAAAAACCTTGATCTGTTCAATATCTATGCTTGTAGTGAGAGCGGATATGCTGTGGGATTTTTCAAGATCGACAAAGCCTACGACACATGTCCCATCGGACAGCCTGAGGTAGAAACAGAGATCAGACTGCTCAAGGACGACGGTACGGAAGCCGCAGACGGAGAGATCGGTGAACTGTGCTTTGAGAATCCCTATGTCCGGGGTTATATCAATCTTCCGGAGGAGACGGAGAAAGCTTTTGTAAACGGCTTATACCGGTCAGGGGATCTTGCCATGAGAATGGAGAACGGAGACTATGTTCTTCTTGGACGAAGTGGTGACATGATCAAGATCAACGGCAACCGGATCGAACCGGCGGAGATCGAAGCCGCTGTAAAAGAAGTCCTGGGCATTGACTGGGCTGCCGCCAGAGGCTTTGAAGATGCAGGAAGAAGCTTTCTTTCCGTGTATTATACTGCGGATATTACCGTGGATGCGGAAGAACTCCGCACTGCACTGATGAAGAGGCTTCCCTACTATATGATCCCTTCCTTTTACGTGAAGATAGATCAGATTCCCATGAAAACCAACGGGAAGCTTGACAGGATGGCACTGCCGAAACCGGCCATGGACAGCCTGAAAACCGATTATGCCGCGCCGGAAACGGAAATCCAGAAACAGCTTTGTCAGGCCTTCGAGAAGGTTCTTGGCATGGAAAATATAGGGATCCATGACGATTTCTACGAGATGGGCGGGGATTCCCTGGGCTCTATCGAACTGATCATGGAATCCGGCCTGCCCGGCCTGAACTCTACCCACATCTTCCGGGGAAGGACACCGGAGAAGATCGAGGAACTCTATCTGCAGGCCAGGGAAGAGGGAGGATCGGAGGAAGATCCTGACGAGAAGAACGCAAATGCCCTGAAAGAAGCCCATCCTCTGACCGCTGAACAGCTTTATATGGTTGATTATCAGCTGTATACTCCGAACTCCACCATGTACAATCTTTTCTCCATGATGAAGCTGGATAAGGAAATGTTTGACATGGACCGGATGGCTCAGATCATGAAGGAATGTATCGCTCATTATCCCGCACTCCTGACCACTTATTTCTGGAATGAAGACGGGGAGCTGATGCAGCGGTATACCCCCGAGACCCTTGAAGATATCCACGTGGAACACCTGAGTGAGTTTGAGTTCCGCTACGTAAAAGACGTTCTGGTCTATCCCTTCAAGATCGTGGGCGGCCGTCTGTACAGATGCCGTGTATTTGAGACGGAGAAAGCAGGGTATATCTTCTTCGACGTACACCATTCCATTTTTGACGGGACATCTCTTAAAGTGTTTATGGGAAGCATAGGAAAGGCTTATCTTGGCATGCCTCTTGATCCCGACTATTATTACCTGATGCTCAAAGAGCGCCAGGATGTGATCGATACCAGTTTTTATCAGGAAAGCCAGGAATATTTTGAAAACCGTTATACCGGCATCTCCTGGTCAGGCTACCCCAAAACAGACCACACTTCAAGAAATAATGAACTGGGAGAACTGATCGTTGAGCTGGGGATCGAACAGCCGCAGATGCGGGCAATGGAGAAAGCCTACCGGGTCAGCAGGAACGAGTTCTTCATCACGGTAGCCGTACTCGCGATCTCCATCTATAACGATGCGAAAGATATAAAGCTTTCCTGGAATTATAACGGAAGGGACAGCCTTCAGTTGATGAATACCGTAGGGCTCCTGTTCCGTGAACTGCCCATAGGGGTCCGGCTGCATGATGATCTGACACTGCGGGATGTTCTGGCCGATGTACATGAACAGGTACAAAAAGGCATTGAACACAGCTGTTATCCCTTTGTGGACCGGAACAGCCAGGTCGCGGAAGAGGAGTCAGCATACCTGCTTTATCAGCAGGATATCCGTGATATGGGGGGCATGGAAGGTTTCGATATCGATATGGTGGATATCAGGCAGAACCAGGCGGCTTCACAGACCATCCTGGATATGGAGATCCTGGACGGGGAAGACGGACTGCAGCTGATGATCGATTTCGCGGCCAGCTGGTATGAGGAAGAGAGTATAGAAAAGTTCAAGGATATCTATATAAAACTTGCCCATGAGATGGTGACACACCATTCCCAGAAAGATATAACCGTGAAAGAACTTCGTTCCAAGATCAAAGATAAAAAGAATTTCTTCAAGTCTGTCACAGGTATTTTCAGCAGAAAGAGGTAAGTCATGGAATTCGATAAGGAACAGAAAGAAGAACAGAATCCGGGCCAGGATCCTGAGCAGGTCCCGGCACAGATGAGCAAAGAAGAACTGGAGCTGTCTCAGGACTTTACTTTCTGGTCACTTTTCAAATATGTCGGTCCCAGCATATTTACCTTTATCTTTATCGCGGTCTACCAGATGGTGGACGGTGCCTTTATCGAACATTATGTAGGGGAACTGGCCATCAGTGCCATCAACCTTTATTATCCCATCATCACCTTCTACATCGCCGTGGGGGTAATGATCGGTACCGGTGGAAACGCGGTGATCGTAAAGAAAGTGGGAGAGGGGAAACGGAAGGAAGCCGGACAGACTTTCTCCCGTGTTGTCAGCTTTACCCTGCTCCTGGGCATCCTCTTTACGGCGGTATCTTTGATATTCGCGGATCCCATTATGAGGGCATGCGGCGCGACCGCGGGAAATATCGAATATTTACGGCCTTATTACATGACTCTTACCACTTTTTGTATCCCCATCCTTCTTCAGACGGAGCTGGGTATTCTGATCATCGGTGAAGGGAAGACCGTAACTGCGGCGATCGTAATCATGGTGGGCGGTGTCGTCAACTGTGTGCTGGACTATATTTTTATGAAATATCTCCATATGGGGATCAGGGGGGCCGCCATCGCGACCGTCATCGGTTACAGCTGTACTCTTGCCTATGCCATATGGTTCTATGTCATCGCCAGGAAGTCCTCCTACTATCTGGAGATCGCCAGACCGGACTGGAAGGAGATAGGGGGCATCTGTTTCAACGGATCCTCGGATATGGTCTCCAACCTGGCAGAAGGAGTCACTGTCCTGTTCATGAATCACCTTGCCTACCGTTGTTACGGGGAACCGGGGGTCAGTGCCCTTGCGGTGGTCACTTACGTGCAGGTCCTGATCTCCATGGTCTGCATGGGATTTACTTCAGCGGTGGAACCCATCTTTTCCTACCATTACGGCAGTGGAAATATCCCCATGCGGAAAAAGGTATTTCGTCTGTCCATGCGTTGGAACATAGTGCTGGGCGTTGCCTCAATCATCATCCTTTATCCGCTGAGAAATGCGGTTGTGGGATTCTTCTTTGTCCCCGGAACGGTGTTCTATGACATATCCATGATAGGATATCTGTACACTCTGCCGGCAGCACTCTTCACAGGGATCAACGTTTTCGGCTCGGGACTGTTTACCGCCTTTGGGAACGGCCTTGTTTCTGCCACACTGTCCCTGATTCGGACTTTCGTGGTGATCACTGCCTGTCTGTTCGGACTCACCGCTCTTTTTGGCGGACCGGGATTGTGGGTAGCCTGGGCAGTAGCTGAGATGGTAAGTCTGATCCCGACCTTTTATGCCATCACAAAGTATAAGGGAAGATATCAATATCTTTAACTCCATATATAATAAACAAGCCGGGAGCATATGACCGCTCCCGGCTATTATCATGTCAGAAATAAGTAGATTATTTTAAATGATCATTCTTCGCTTTTGGCTTCCCCTGCTTTCCGGAAGAAACGGGCCCGCTCTTTCTGCCTGCCCCAGTCAATCTCCAGCCCCAGCAGAGTTTTGATGATCCAGCCGAGGAAGATCAGGGTAAGGATGGGTATGCCGCAGGTGGTGACCAACATGATCACAACTACCTCCACAAACTTGTTCAGGGTGTTTTTCGCTTCTTCTATCTTTTCTTTGGAAAGCTGTGTGATCCCTTCCGCTGTCTCCTGGATCTTCTCTTTTGTATTGTCGATAAGATCATTGACTTTCTCCCGGATTCCCCCGATGGACTGGACGGGGCCGGAGCTTTCCATGTCTTGTTCATCCGACGAAGCAATTTCTTCTTCAATGGCCTGGGTAGTCGCCTCCACTTCTTTCCCGATCTCGTTCAGGTCCTCCAGAGAGGTGTTGATGGACACTTTATTGGTTTTTTCCACGATGTCCGTGATCTTTACACTGAGTGGAACGATGGTGACGATGGCAATGGAAAGAAAAAGTATCTTCCAGGCAAGGTGCTGGATCATTCGCTTCTGCCAGAAACGATTGATCGCAAAGATTCCGCAGGCGATGGGCAGAAGCCAGGTGAAGGCCAGATACCCCGAAATGGTCAGCATATATTTTTCCAGGATGATGACACTCAGGATAACGATAAAATATCCTGCCATGTCAACCACTTTGTTGGCTATGGGGGTGGTGGCATCTCCGGGTATCGCTCCCAGAGCGAGGGAGGCAGCGGCCGATGCGGCGGTCATCTCCATAACCGTGGTCTGCTTTTCGTTCAATTCACCGATCAGGTGGCTGTAGGTCTCCGGTTTCGACATCTTCGGAGAAACCAGGAAAACCGAGACCGGAATGGCCAGGATCAGCAGAAGGCAGATCAATGCATTTTTCGCAGGTTCTTTCATAAGCAAATGTACCTCCTTAAAAGATATTCTGCTATTAATGTACCACCTTAAGGGATAAAAAAATACCCCTGTTTTCACAGGGGTAAGGATATATTGGATCAGATTTCGGGAAGGATCTCGATCCACTGGCCGTCGGGATCGGTGATAAAGTATAATCCCATGGCAGGATTCTCCCTGACGATGCATCCCATCGTCTCCATGAGTCGATGTGCTTCGTCAATGTCCGGTACCCGGAAGGCGATATGTACATCTTTGCCGGCGTTCTCGTAAACCCCGTCAAAACCACGGTTCCAGGTGAATTCCAGTTCAAAAGGAGTGATATCGTTCCCCATGAACACATTGACCCAGGAACCGTCAGCCGGTCCTTTTTCACGCATGACTCTGAGCCCGAGTGCTTTCTCATAAAAAGCAATGGTCTTTTCCTTGTCCATCACATGGATACAATGATGAATAAATCTGGCTTTCATTTCATTTTCCCCTTTCAAAGTTGAGTATTGATCATATGTAGATTACGGAATTTCACCGTGTAAATCGATCAACTGCAGAAATAGTATAGCATTAAACTATCACTTATACAAGACAATGACTGATTTTATGGATATCACTAAATGTTTCTTGCATATTGCAGCAATACTCGCTACAATCTGTTGTATAATGTTGTATAGTAAACTTCGCCAAAATCATTCCATTCAGGAAAGAAAAGCCTGAAATATGGAGGAAATGATCATGAAAACATATAAGACCTTTGCGGTCATCATATATGTGACTGAAACGGAAAAACAGGCAGTGATGCGGATATTTGACTGGAAAAGCCTTACCATCGACGGTGATGAACAGGAGTATATGGAGACTTTTATCAACAAAGACGGAAAAAAGCTCCGTATTGTCAGTGCGCAGCAGGATGAGATGGGTATGACGGCCAGTGCCACCCTGACCACGAAAATGATCCATCAATTTGTGCCTGAGTATGTCATCATGCCCGGAATTGCAGCCGGAACAAGGAACATTACCGAAGCCAGCGGCCAGGAATACGGAGACGTCCTTCTTGCCGATTCCGTCTGGAATTTTTCCAACGGAAAATATGTTTCACCGGTTCACGCAGAGATTGTCTTCGGAGAGATCGGTTTCAACCCCAGACCCACCATGGTAAAGATCTCAGGAGACCATCTGGATAAGATCCGGGATTTTATCGATTCTCATCATAATGAATATTTTGTGCACTATGGCCCCCTGGCAAGCGGTACCGCGGTGATCGCCAATAAAATGATCCTGAAAAAACAGATAATGACCAGTTTTGAGGACACGGAGGGTGTGGAGATGGAAGGATACGGGGTTGCTTATGCGGCTTCCCACGCCGTGGAACCCAGGCCCCGCACCATCATTGCCAAAAGTGTATGTGATTTTGCCGATGAAAGAAAAAATGACATGTACCAGAAGTTTGCGGCTTATACAAGCTGTGGTTTCATCAGAGAGCTTCTGGTAAATGTGCTGGAATATACGGGGGAATAAATGAATAACAATAATGTAAACAAGATAGATTATGATGCGAATAAATTCAGGGTCTTTGCTTCCTACATCTATCCTCATCGCAGAGATTTTGCCATAGACATGCTGCTGTCCCTGTGCATAGCAGTCATCGATCTTGTTTTCCCCTACATATCCAGGGAAACCATGAAAGTCCTGCTGCCAAAGCAGATGTTTAAGGCATTTTTCCTGGTCATGGGTCTCATGCTGGCGGCATATCTGTTGAGAGCCGTCTTTCAGTACTTTGTCACCATCATCGGACACAGGATGGGTACGGCGGTGGAAGCGGATATGCGGCGTGATGTCTTCAAACATATGCAGAGTCTCTCCTACAGTTTTTTTGATCACAACCGGACAGGAATACTTTTGGGCAGGGTGACCAATGACCTTTTCGAGATCGTGGAGCTGGCCCATCACGGGCCGGAGAATATCCTGACCTGCGGGATCACCATTATCGGTGCTATCGTCATTCTTCTGTTCATCAATCCAAAGCTTACCCTGGTCCTTATCCTGATGCTTCCCGTATGCCTGATCTACGGGGCAAGGCAGAGGATGGCCATGCAGAATGCCAACCGGAAGGTAAAAGCCAGGACAGGGGAGATCAATGCGGCCATAGAGAGTGGCATTTCCGGGATCCGTACCTCCAAGGCATTCGCCAATGAATCTGCGGAGAATAAGAAATTTGACCAGGCAAACGAAGCCTTTAAGAAAAGCAGGGTAGAGTTCTACAGGGCCATGGGAAGATTCCATGCCGGTGTTGAAGGAACCGTAGGCCTGATGCAGGTAGCGGTGATCACTGCCGGTGGATATCTGATCATGAAAGATCAGCTGAATTACGTGGACCTGATCACATTTACTTTATATGTATCCATATTTACTTCCCCCATCAGAAAACTCATGCAGTTTATGGAAATCTACTCCCAGGGGATGGCAGGATTCGACCGTTTCCTGGAATTGATGCGTACACGGCCCGACATTGAGGATGCACCGGACGCAGAGGAACTGGGCAAGGTAAAAGGGGAGATCATCTTTGATCATGTGGATTTCTCCTACGATGACGGAACAGAAGTATTGAAAGACATCGAACTTAAAATCGTACCGGGGGAACTGCTGGCTGTGGTCGGTTCTTCCGGAGCCGGAAAGACCACCTTATGTCATCTCATTCCAAGGTTTTACGATGTGAGCGGCGGAAGGATACTTGTGGACGGAAAAGATATAAGGACACTGACCCAGGAAAGTCTCCGCAGGAATATCGGCATCATCCAGCAGGATGTCTTCCTCTTTGCCGGTACGGTCATGGACAATATCCGCTACGGAAGGCCGGATGCCAGTGACCCGGAAGTATGGGAGGCAGCGAAAAAGGCGGAGATCCATGAGGATATCATGAAGATGCCCCAGGGTTATGATTCTTTTGTGGGGGAAAGAGGGATCGTACTTTCCGGCGGACAAAAGCAGAGAATCTCCATCGCCAGGGTCTTCCTGAAAAATCCGCCTATCCTTATTCTGGATGAAGCCACCTCAGCCCTTGATTCTGTGACGGAACAGAAGATTCAGGAGAGTCTGGATAAGCTGTCCAGAGGAAAGACGTCCATCGTCATCGCTCACAGGCTTTCCACGGTCAAAAATGCCGATGAGATCATCCTGATCGAAGACTGCCGGATCCAGGAGCAGGGTACCCGGGAAGAACTGCTGAAAAAGCAGGGGGAATATGCCCGGCTGGAGAAAGCTCAGGAATTAAACCGTTGATAAATATTAACTGTATTTATCGAGCACAGCACTCAAGGAGGAGAAAAATATGAAAGAAGAAATATACACTTCGGTATCGGATACCGGGAATTCCGGGATGGGAAAAGGACTTTCCGTCAAGAGGGCAAACCGGTTTTTCCTCTGCTACACGCTGCTTTCCACCGCCTTTATGTTTATTCCTATTCCCTTCCTTCCTCAAACCTGGGCATCTCTGGTCTATTATATTATTATGGTGATCATTGCCCTGGCCTTCTGCCGCAAGGAAGGTATCCGGCTTGGATCGGCTTTTGGTTTTCGCAGAGTCAGACTGCTGACACTTCTTACCACCGTGGTGATCTACATCGGAATGCACCAGGTTTCTCATCTGGTTTCCTCCCTGACCAACCTTCTGTTTCCGAGTTTTTTGGAAATGGCAGGTAAACAACTGCTTGGCGGAGGTTTTTGGGTGAGCTTTGTCGGAGTTGCTCTCATACCGGCCTTTTTTGAAGAATTTGTGGTTCGTGGCAGCATGGTCAGCAGTTACATGCGCACCGGCCGGCTTAGGGCTTCCGTATTGTTGACGGCACTCCTGTTTGGACTGATGCATATAAATGCAACCCAGTTTTTCTACTCTATTATCATGGGAATCGTCCTGGCCCTGCTCTTTGTGCTTACCGATTCTATCTGGCCGGGAATCCTCTTTCATTTTCTGAATAATGCCATGGCTCCTTTATCTGAGCTGTTGGCGGAACGTTTCGGGGATGAATTCGTACAACGTACCATCTTCCCCTTATCCCGCGGTCTTTCTGACCCGAAGAGTGCCCTGATCACTGTCATCAGTGCCGTAGTCGGACTTCTGGTCACTGTGATCTGTCTTTATCTCATCGCCCGCTTCGAAAGAAGTGAAGACAAGCTGAGGTTGTGTATCCGTGGCGGCGGTGGTAAAGAGAAGCTTGTCACACCGGCTCTGGTCATTTCCATCGTCATTCTGGTCGTTTTGACTGTTGCCTTAACCATTGCGGTAACGATAAGGATGCAGTCCATGTGATCTGTCAGCAGGCTAGGACTGGTTCTCACCATGAAGAATGCTGAAACAAACTATAAACAGAGGGATTCCCATGATGAAGTCATTGAAAAAACATAAACGGATTGTTGTATTTACAATAATGATCCTGATCATCGGTACACTGGCCGGCTGTTCAATTTACAGGAAAAACCAGAAGATCCCTGTCCGGGTCCTGATCCTCCCCAAATTCGAAGTGGGTGAACTCGCAGGAGATTTCCCCGGTGAAGCTCAGTATTTTTATGAGGAGTATCTTACCGGGGGAGACATGTATGAAATCGAGGGGTGCTCAGGTCAGAACAAACTGTATTATAAAAACGGTGTTGCCCTGTTTCCGGTGGGACAGGGAAAAGTTTCTGCCGCTTTGAATACTTCAGCTGCACTTTCGGACAGACGGTTTGATTATTCCGATGCTTATGTGTTGTCTGTGGGCTGTGGAGGTTCGGCGGAAGGATACGGGATCTTTGGGGATGTTTATGTGATTTCCTCCGTGGCAGACTTTGATCTCGGGCATCGGGCAGACCCACGGGAAATGAGCTCAGAGTCGGAAACAACATGGTTCCATGATGAAAGCTTTGATGAAACTGCGGTCATCAGGCTGGATCAGAAACTTACGGATCGTGTATTTGAGCTGGTGAAAGATGTGAAGCTGGAAACGACGGATCAAACCGTAAGATATCTGGAAAAAGAATATCCGGGAGAAGCATGGGCCAACCGAAAGCCTCGGGTGATGCGTGGCACAGCCGTGACCGGCGATAATTTCTGGAAAGGCAGATATGATCATCAAAATGCATTGCTGATCACAGAGACCTATGGATGCAGCGACCCCTTCGCCATCACAGAGATGGAAGATATTGCGGTGGCACATGCGGTAAAGAATACCGGCCTACTTGATCGACTGATCATCCTGCGGGTCAGTGTAAATATGGATACATTCCCGACCGGAGTGACATCCGAGATGCTCTGGGGGCCGGAAACTGATGATCATATCGCTTCAGAAGACAGTATGGAATCTGTGGATATTTTCGAAACCGCTATGAAAAACTGTTTTGTGACAGGTAAGAAACTGATCGATACATTAATACAAGATACAGAATCTGACTGATCTGACCGGTATCCGTAAGGATACCGGTTTTTCTCTTTTCCTATCTGTTTTACCATTCCCGGCAGATCTAAGAACAATAAGGTTCGGAGATTACCAAATCACTGTGACATAACTGTGACATCACTCATTGTATATTTCAGATATGGAGTAATATACCGGGTATAGCAGGAGAGTAGAGCAATGAAAAATATTTCATCAGAAAAGAATAATCATGGAAAAATGATCACTTCTTTGCTTTCAGCGGCAAAGCTTGAAGAAATCCGGGATCGTGGTGTCTTAAGAGTGGGTACGGCAGGAGATTATCAGCCCATGTCTTATTTTGATCCGTCGACAGGCTGCCATGTAGGGTTTGATGCAGAACTGGCAGAAGATCTCGCGGGAACTCTCGGTGTAGTTATAGAGTATGTAACAACATCCTGGCCTGGTCTGATGGAGGATACGTTGGCAGGTAAATTTGACCTGGCGATCTGCGGCATTACCATCACTGATGCCCGAAAAGATCTGGCTCTTATGTCTGAAGGATATCTTGAGAACGGGAAAACAGTTCTCTGTCGTAAAGAAGATGCCGACAGATACACAAGCTTAGAAGAAATCAACCGGTCCGGGGTGCGTCTCATGGAGAATCCTGGTGGTCTGAATGAACAATTTGTCCGGGAAAACCTGCCGGACCTGCCTCTGATGATCCATAATATCAATCAGGAAATACCTGGTCTGGTTGCTTCCGGTGAAGCAGATGTCATGATCACAGAGATCATGGAAGCAGGATACTATGCCGGACAGGATGAACGTCTTGCAGCACCACTCATTCATGAACCCTTTACTCATGGGCAACTGGGCATCCTGATGCCGAAAGGGTCTGAAGATCTGCTGGATTATGTGAATGAATTCCTGGAAAAGGAAAAAATGTCCGGGAGAATCGATGAACTTGCTGAGGAATATTTTTTCAAAAATATGAACGCAAGACTGCGCTAGACAATCATCTGATCTTGTTATATCATGAAAAATGGAATGCCTGCCCGAGAGTCCCGGAAGAATGAGTTTTCATGGAAACCGGGCAGCAAATCGGGGCACTTGAAAGGAGAATTATAAATTGATAAAAATACTGTTCGTCTGCCACGGCAACATCTGCAGATCACCCATGGCGGAATTCATTATGAAAGATCTGGTGGAAAAGGAAGGATTATCCGATCAGTTCCTTATCGAATCTGCAGCTACCAGTTCGGAAGAAGTCTGGAACGGGGTGGGGAATCCCGTCTATCCTCCCGCCAGGGCTGAGCTTTCAAAACACGGTATCTCCTGTAAAGGCAAGAGGGCCAGGGTACTGGTCCGGCAAGATTATGACAGGTATGACTATCTGATCGGGATGGAAAGCATCAACATGCGCAACATGAGAAGGATTCTGGGCGGGGATCCCGAAGGGAAACTGACCAGGATGCTGGACTATACTTCCCGGGGAGGAGATATCGATGATCCCTGGTATACCGGTGACTTTGCAGGGGTATACCGGCAGATCTCATCCGGATGCAAAGGCCTTCTGGATCACCTGAATGAAACGGGTCAAATAAAGTAGTGATGATATATAATTGCTGATAAAAAAAAAGGGGCAGTCTTTGTGGACTGCCCCTTTAAATAATTCCGGGTATATTCTATCACTGGTTATAACGCATAAGGTGTTTTTTAATGGCATCGAAGCTTTCCGGGCTGATGACATGCTCAATCTTGCAGGCATCCTTCTCTGCGATGTCGGAAGGGACTCCCAGGTTCTCCAGACAGACAGTAAGGGTCTGATGGCGCTCATAGATCATCTCGGCAATAGCCTTGCCGGATTCGGTGAGATAGATGTATCCTGCATCAGTGACGGTGATATGGTCCTTTTGACGAAGATTCTTCATGGCAATACTGACACTTGATTTTTTAAAGTCCAGTTCATTGGCAATATCGACAGATCTCACAACCGGAAGTCTCTTACTGAGAATCAGGATCGTCTCCAGATAGTTTTCGGATGATTCATTATATTTATCCTTCAATGCATTTCACCTCATCATTTATGGATCAATTATGTTATAAATAATGTCTAAAATATATTATTATGATATTACCACGCATCATGTTTTATTTCAAGAAAATATAATCCTTGGTGTAATAAGCATATGACAATACCTTTCTGATATTGCCTAAGAACCTATTCCATGTTAGAATCATTGAT
>CAJGDH010000015.1 GCA_904502145.1 uncultured Eubacterium sp. | reverse complement strand
GACAGGAAGTCCCGGATCCTGGATTGCGCCTGCGGGATCGGTACCCAGGCCATCGGGCTGGCTGCTCTTGGATATACCGTAACTGCCTCGGATATCAGTGACGGGGAGCTTGCCGAGGCGGCTGAGCGCGCCGGGAAAAACGGGGTCAGGATACGCTTTGAACATGCGGATTTCTGTGCTCTGGCCGACACATTTTCCGAGAAATTTGATATCGTGATCGCCATGGATAATGCCCTGCCTCATATGCTTACCGATAAGGACCTGGAAAAAGCCGTAAGAAGCATCACCGGTCAGATCAGGCCGGGAGGCATCTTTGTGGCCAGCATCCGGGATTATGACAGTCTCCTGACTGAGAAACCGCCCTATTCTCCCCCTTATATTCATAAGACAGACGGGGGAAAGCGTGTATCCTTCCAGACATGGGACTGGGATGGAGATAATTATAAGCTGACCCAATATATCATAGAAGATGAGGATGATCTGAAGATCAGTAAATTTGTTTGCGAGTACCGGGCTGCCCGCAGGGAGGAACTGACGAATCTGCTCCTGGCAAATGGCTGCAGTGAGGTGTCGTGGAAGTTTCCCGAGGAAACCGGATTCTATCAGCCCATCGTCATGGCAAGAAAGTGACGGCTTCAGACAATGAACGAAGAAAAGACAAGGAACGCAGAAGAAAAGATGGCAGAGCTGTTTTCCGAGAGAAAGCCTTTTTCGGAACATCTTTTCAAGTGGGAGGATAACCTCCTGCCTGATAAATATGACCATAACTGCTTTGAATATACAGATCAGCCGACGAAAGAGGAGTTTCGTAAGGCACTGGAATATCAACGGGGTAGAGGGGATACCTTCATAAAGCTGGAAGGGGACCGGCCGTTGGCAGACAGTTTCGGTCTGGAACCGGACATCACGGTAACAATGGTATTGAAGCATGATGTCAGGGAATGGAAAAGGAACAAAAACCTGCGGTTCGCGGTCCCTTCCATAGAGGAGCTGGAAGAGATTGAATTGAAACATTTCGGACCGGTTTACGGGGATAGCTTCACCCTGAGAAATGTGCGCAGATTACATGAAAAGTTAAGATATCATGGAGTATACATGGAAAATGTACTGGTGGGGTCCTGCTACACTTTCTCCTGGGATGGTATGGTCTGCATCGACGGGCTGATCGTGGATGAAGCATACCGGAATCAGTACATCGCTACCTCCATGATCGCCCATATCGCAGAAACATATGCCGGAAGTACGGTATTTCTCCATGCGGATGAGGCAGATACGCCGAAGGAGATGTATCTGAAGATGGGCTTTGAGATCACAGATCATCTGTATGAATACAGCTGCACGGATCTTCAGGGGCTGTCGGGATTATATGGCCGTTATACGGATGTAGGATTTCGGGAGCTCGGAGATGAAGAGACGGACCTGTTGAAGGATTTTCTATACGAGGCCATATTTATCCCTGAAGGAGTGGAACCGCCCGACAGGTCCATCGTGGACCTGCCCGAGCTTGCTCTTTATTATGAGGATTTCGGCAAAGGACAGGCTGATCACTGTATCCTGGCGGAAGCCGAGGGGAAGGCAGTGGGCGCCGTATGGACAAGGATCATGGATGATTATGGTCATGTGGATGAGGATACCCCTTCCTTCGCGATCTCTTTATACAAAGAATATCGTTCCCTGGGAATCGGGACGATGATGATGCGCCTGATGCTGGACCTTCTGAAGACCCGGGGATTCAGGAAAGCCTCCCTCGCCGTCCAGAAAGCGAACCCAGCGGTGAAAATGTACCGGAAGGTCGGTTTCAGGACCATCGGTGAAAATGATGAAGAATATATACTGGTGTGCGAGCTGTAAAAACATCCGCACACCATTTTTTTACCTTTTGTTAGACGGGATCCAGATCCCGTTTTCTTCTGCCTTACGGATCAGTTCGTCCCGGAAATCCGGGTGGGCGATGGAGATCAGCATCTCCGCCCTTTCCCAGGTGGTCCGGCCCACCAGATTGACCATACCGTACTCCGTGACCATGTAGTAGGCCTGGCTGCGGGGATCCGTCACGATATCCCCCTGAAAAGTGGGAACGATCCGGGAACGCAGACTCCCGTCTTCTTCCCTGTAGGTGGAGGTCATACAGATAAAGGCCTTGCCTCCTCTGGACATTGCCGCTCCGGTCAGATAATCCAGCTGCCCCCCGGTTCCGCTGATCTGACGGGTGCCAACGCTCTCCGCGCTGACCTGCCCGAAGAGATCCACAGCAATGCAGTTGTTGATGGAGATCATATTGTCGATCCTTCCGATGGTCCCCGGGGAATTGACCAGCTCCAGGGGCATGAAAGCAACCCCCGGATTTTCATCCACAAATTCATACACCTTTTCCGTTCCGAAAGCCATACCGGTCACTCCGACACCATGCATGAAGCTTTTTTTGGAGTTGTTCAGCTTTCCTGCTTCTGTCAGCGAGACATAAGCATCCGAGCAGAGCTCTGTATGCATGCCCAGGTCTTTCAGGTCAGACTCCGCCAGCATGCTTCCGAGAACATTGGGCATCCCGCCGATACCAAACTGGAGGGTGGCACCGTCAGGGATCATTGCCATCAGCTGTTTCGCTATGGCAAGGTCTTCTTTTGTGGCAGGATGCAGGGGGATCGTCGGGAGCGGACGATGCTCCCCTTCCACGATCATGTCCACATCAGAGATGTGGATCACCTGTCCGAATCCGCCGCAGACCTTCGGCAGCCTTTCATTGATCTCCAGGATCACCACATCCGCCGTATCCAGTATCCCTTTGGCAATCCCTGACGCAACGGAAAGATTAAAATAGCCGTGTTTGTCCATCGGAGCAGCCGCGCACATTGCCACATTTACGGTCAGAAAATGCCGGTAGTAGGGTACCAGGTTGCGGAAGATCATGGGGATGTAATTGCAGAGGCCCCGGTCGCATAGCTTTCGCTCATAGGCGGAACAATGCCAGCTGTTGTAGATAAAATGTTCACGCAAGGGATCCGATTCCACCGTCTGCAGGGGACTGAAGATCAGATTTCCCCGGATCTTTACGTCTTTCAGTTCTTCCTTCCTTGCGGCAAGCGCCTCATCCAGCAGTTCCGGGAAGGCAAGGTTGGTGATATAGTCGATCCAGTCACCACTTTTCACAATCTTTACTGCTTCTTCAGGGCTACAAAGCTTGCTTTGATATTCAGAATAAAAATCCATATTTTTCTCCTTTTCACGGCAGCAAATCGATTTCATTTCCTAAACTGATTTTACCACAGACTGACCGGTCTATCCAACATGAAGACGGAAATTCGGCAATCATCCCGGGCTTGAATATCCCTTGTTGAGGATATATATTATATACAATAGTTTTATGTATAGGCGGACGTTTTCCGTTCTCCGGAGGGGACAGGATATGAGAGGACTTGGAACGATAATAAACTGCGTAGCGATCGTGGCTGGCGGAGTGATCGGACATTTTACCGGAAGACTCTTCAGGCGGGATCAGCAGGAGTCATTGAACAAAGCCTGTGGGGTAAGCGTTATGTTTATCGCCATCGCAGGAGCCATGCAGGGTATGCTCCATATAGACAGGGGTTCCCTTGTCAGCGGGAAATCCATGCTGGTCGTCCTTTGCCTGGCTCTCGGGACGATCATCGGTGAAATGATCGGAATCGAAAAAGGATTCGAGAGATTCGGCGAATGGCTGAAAAACAGGACCGGCAACAGCGGTGATAAAGAGTTCGTCAACGCATTTGTCACTGCTTCACTGACTGTTTGTATCGGTGCCATGGCTATCGTCGGTGCCATACAGGATGGGATCCTGGGAGATTTCTCCACCCTTGCGGTAAAGGCGGTGCTGGATTTTATCATTATCGCGGTGATGACTTCCTCCATGGGAAAAGGCTGCGTTTTCTCCGCCATACCGGTGTTTGCCTTTGAGGGGGCAATCACCCTGCTTGCCGGGCTGGTCTCCCCGGTCATGACGGATCTGGCCATCGCGTATCTGTCTCTGATCGGTTCTGTCCTCATCTTCTGCGTGGGGGTAAATCTTGTCTGGGGCAAGAAGCTGAGGGTCGCCAACATGCTCCCGGCAGTGCTGCTGGCAGTGTTTGCCGCATACCTGCCCTGGGGATTCTAGAGACGGGACGATTCCGATTGGATTGATTCCACGATGCGTAGGGTGAAGTCTGTCTGCAGCTGTGATAGATTTGTCTCGAAGAAACAGACACAGACTAAGGAGGCAGAACTATGGACAGATATGTTACAGGAGCCGTTATACGCAGGCTTCGTGAAAGCAAAAAGATGACGCAGGATGAACTGGCGGAGAAGATCCATGTCAGTGGTAAGGCGGTGAGCAAATGGGAGACAGGGCAGGGATTCCCTGATATCAGCCTTCTTGAACCCCTGGCCCGGGCTCTGGATATCTCGGTGATCGAACTCTTGTCCGGGGAGGACATCCGGAACAGGAACCGGTCAGGCAATATGGGAAAAAGCCTGTTTTACGTCTGCCCGGTGTGCGGTAATGTGATCAGTGCCAGCGGGGAAGCAGTGGTGAGCTGCTGCGGCATTACCCTTCCCCCGCTGGAAGCGGAAAGCACGGATGACGAGCACAGGATCCGGGTGGAGATCGTGGAGAATGAATATTATGTTACCGTCGATCATCCAATGACCAAAGACCACTATATCTCATTTCTTGCGGCAGTTTCAGAACAGGGAGTCACACTTGTGAAACTGTACCCTGAGGGTGGGGCGGAAGCCAGGTTCAGGATCGAAGGTAACAGGTATTTTTATGCCTTCTGCAACAGGCATGGTCTGTTCCGCCTGAAGAGAGGAAAAAAGGTATAATCAATGCACTTTGTGGATGCAAAAGGATTGCTCACCGGAAGCGGCGGGTATTACGGAATGAATATCTATCGGGGGTGTACCCACGGATGCATCTATTGCGACAGCCGGAGCAGGTGTTATCATTTCACCCATCCCTTTGAAGATGTCGAAGTAAAGCAGAATGCGCCGGAGCTTCTCGAGAGGGCCTTAAAGTCAAAAAGAAAAAAATGTATGATCGGGACGGGGGCCATGTCGGATCCCTATATGCACTGCGAGGAGAAGCTCGGACTCACCAGGAAATGTCTTGAGATCATCTTAAGATACGGTTTCGGAGCGGCAATACAGACCAAATCGGACAGGATCCTCCGTGATCTTGACCTGCTGGAGGAGATAAACCGCCAGGCAAAGTGTGTGGTACAGATTACCCTTACCACCTATGATGATAAGCTGTGCAGGCTCATTGAACCCAATGTCTGTGATACGAAACAGCGTATCCGGGTACTGGAAAAGATGAGGGAGAGGGGGATCCCCACCATCGTCTGGCTTACCCCCCTGCTGCCGTTCATCAACGACACGGAAGAAAATGTCATGGCGATCCTGAAGGAATGTGACCGGGTGGGTGTAAAAGGCATCCTCTGCTTCGGCATGGGACTCACCCTCCGGGAGGGGGACCGGGAATATTATTATGCCGCGCTGGACAGACATTTTCCGGGACTCAAGGAGAGATATATCAAAAGATACGGCAATGCCTATGAACTGCCCAGTCCGAATGCGGACCGGCTGAGGGACCTGTTTTATTCCTTCTGCCGGGAGAAGAACATCCTTTCAGGAACAGAGGACTGTTTCCGCTATATGAGGGAACTGCCGGAGAAGTACCGTCAGCTGAGTTTTTTTGACAGAGATATTTAATCGTATGTTAATATCTTTTGCCGGAACATATGATAAACTGGTCACGAAGGGAAATGATCTTTGATATCTGAAAGAATGGAGGTATCTCATGATGAAGAAAAAAATGACACTTCTGTTTGCACTGATCCTGGCAATCTCACTGCTGGCCGGCTGCGGCGGCAAGTCAGGAGGAGGAGCGGCGGAAGCAACGGAGGAAACATTTTCAACCGACTCACTGAAGACCATGGCAGATGTGCTCGCCCTGGGAGAAACAGTCAAGGAACAGGAAGAAGATTTCCATTGCCAGAATGCGGCGGTTGAGGGGAAACTTGGCTATGTCTTCAATTACAAGGGAACCTATTATCGTGTGACCTGTGACTTGTCCAAGGATGTTTTCGAGGCAATCATGGCTCTTGATTATTCCGATGAGGATCATGACAAGAAGTATAATGAACTGATCTCTCCCCTGGAGATCAAATCCTGTGAGAATCTGAGCGAGCAGATCCCTCCCCAGGAGGAACTGGATAAGCTGGTGGGAAAGACCGGTGAGGATCTTGTGAATGACGGCTGGTACAGTTCAGGCTATAATCTGGAGGACATGGAATTCTATCTGAATAAGGACCCCTTCCTCTACACCGTCGCCTTTGACGGTAAGCTGGAGCAGAGCGATGATTTTGACGAGATCGAGGCGATCAAGCCTCTTAAAGTCAAATCCGTGAAGTTTACGGGCCTTGGTGAAGCGACCGGAATCGAGTAGAATGACGGGCTTTCCGGGAATTCTGAATCCTGCTTTGCAGTCATTGATAATACTTGCCCCGATCTTTGATGACGGGGCAGTTTTTTTTTGATTAATATCGGTTTTTATGGTAGAATAACTATAACTGCGAACATTTAAAAATGGAAGGAGATAACTATGCTGAATATTAATAAAACAGTTGATAACGGAAGTGCTGCTTTTAAACTTGAGGGACGTCTGGATACGGTTACCGCAGCTGACCTTGAAAATGCTTTAAAGGATTCCCTTGACGGAGTTACAGATCTTACGTTTGACTTTGAAAAACTGGATTACATTTCTTCCGCCGGTCTGCGTGTGCTCCTCTCTGCCCAGAAGACCATGAACAAGCAGGGCAGCATGAAGATCATCAATGTGAATGACATTATTATGGAGATCTTCGAAGTGACCGGTTTTTCTGATATCCTGACCATCGAATGATGATGAGGCCTGCTTTTCTTTGCAGGATATACGGAAAGGAGCAGCCGGCACAAGATGAATGAAAACAAGATCGGCAGACTGGAGAGATTCCGCTCCGATATGACCCTGAATATTATCGGGGTACTGGTATTCCTGCTGACTTTACTGGCTGTGATCATCGGTGCGATCAGTCTGTTCAGTTTCAACAGCACATATCTGGAGGAACATTCCACCGCCACTTATCATATGGCGGACACAGCGACTACACTGATCAATGGTGATAATCTCAATGATTATCTGGAGGGGGAGAAAAACGGTGAGTACCACAGAACCAGACAGGCTCTGGATGCTTACTGCAAGAGGATGAACCTCTCCCTTATCTATGTGATCCAGGTAGACAGAAGCGATTACGGAAGGTTTGTATCCATTTTCAATTCGGTGGATAACACAGTAGATAATTCCTCCTACAAAGTCTGGGGTCTGGGATATAAACGGGATACCACAAATGATGAATACAGGCAGAAGTATAAAGCTCTCTATGATCAGGAGTCAGCTTACGAGACCGTTTTCCGCAGACATACAACGGACGGTCAGCACCCTCATATCACCACTATCGTTCCGGTGAAAAATTCAGAGGGGGATGTCGCCGCCCTGCTTTGCGTACAAAGACCCATGAGTGAGCTGGAGGGCGTGATGTGGCCATATCTGGTCAAGATCGCCGTATCCACCTTTCTTTTGGCTCTGGTGGTCTCCCTGCTGTCTGTCTCATACATCAGGAGACATTTTATCGAACCTATCATCAAGGTCTCTGATGAGGCCACACGTTTTGCCCGGGAGAATACCAAAGGTGAACCTCTGGGCACCCTCAGCGGTTTTAAGGAGATCTCCAACCTGTCCCTCTCCATTGATACCATGGAGAAAGACATGGTGGATTATATTGAGAATCTGACTACCATCACTGCGGAGAGAGAGAGGATCAGTGCGGAATTAGCCCTTGCCAGCAGCATCCAGGAGGATTCCATACCGAATGAATACCCGGCCTTTCCCGACCGGAAGGAATTTGATATCTATGCCTCCATGGAACCTGCCAGGGAGATCAGCGGTGATTTTTATAACTTTTTCCTGGTGGATGAGGACCATCTGGCAATGATGATCGGTGACGTCTCGGGAAAAGGTGTCCCCGCGGCACTCTTTATGATGGTGACCAACATAGTATTGTCGTACAGAACACATATGGGGGGTCTTCCCGAGGATATTCTGACCGCGGTCAACCATGCGCTGTACGACCATAACAAACAGGACATGTTTGTGTCCGTCTGGCTGGGAATCCTGGAGATTTCCACCGGAAAACTGAGGGCAGTAAATGCCGGTCATGAATTCCCCGTCCTGAAAAAACCTGACGGACAGTTTGAACTGTTTAAGGATAAACACGGGGTGATCCTGGCGGCATGGGACGAGCTCAGATATAAAGGGTATGAGATCCTGCTGGAACCCGGTTCCAAGCTTTTCGTCTATACGGATGGAATACCTGAGGCTACGGATGCCGAAAACCGGATGATGGGTCTGGACCGGATGGTGGATGCACTGAACGAGGATCCGGACGCCTCCCCGGAAGGTATCCTGGGGAATGTCCGCAAGGCTGTGGATGATTTTGTAAAAGGTGCAGAGCAGTTCGATGATCTGACCATGCTCTGTATAGAATATAAAGGTACAGTTGAGTAACTCCGGAAACACATTAGGAAGGGTAAAATGTAATGGATGACAAAAATATACAGATCAGCTTGTCCGGAAGGATAAATTCCGATAATGCTGCTTCGACGGAGAAAAACATCATGGATCAACTGGCCGGTAAAGATGTGTCTTCCGTCGTTCTGGATGCATCGGAACTGGATTACATTTCCAGCGCCGGACTCCGTCTGATCCTTCGCCTGAAAAAGCGATATCCGGATCTGAAGATAAGCAATGTCAATTCTGAAGTATATGAGATCCTGGATATGACCGGTTTCACTGAGATGATGACTGTGGAGAAGGCTTACCGCCTGGTCTCCGTGGAGGGATGTGAAGAGATCGGCCGGGGGGCCAACGGTGTTCTTTACCGTATCGACCAGGATAATGTGGTCAAGGTATACACAAACACGGACGCTTTGGAGGATATCCGCCATGAGCGTGAGGTGGCCAAACTGGCCCTGATCCTCGGGATCCCCACTGCTATCTCATATGATGTGGTCAAGGTCGGTGAAAGCTACGGCTCGGTTTTTGAACTGCTGAATGCCAAGTCTTTCTCCAAGATCATCGCCTCGGAACCCGAGAAGATGGACTGGTGTGTCAATGAATACGTGTCTTTGATGAAAAGGATCACCAGTACCGAGGTTCCGGAGGGAAAACTGCCGGATATGAAGAAGATCGTTCTCAAATGGGCACATTTTATGAAAGATTATCTGCCGGAGGAGGCCGGGGACAAACTGGTCAGGCTGGTGGAGGCCGTTCCCGAGGATAATCATATGATCCATGGGGATTATCATACCAATAACCTCGAACTCCAGAATGATGAGGTAATACTGATCGATATGGATACCCTGGCAGTAGGGCATCCGATCTTTGAGCTGGCGAGTGTCTACAATGCGTATGTAGGATTCTACGAGATCGATAAGGAAGGGATCATGCAGTTCCAGGGGTTTGACGCGGAGACGGGTCATAAATTCTGGCGGAAGGCATTGTCTGCCTACCTGGGTACAAACTGTGAGACCAAGCTTAAGGAAGTGGAAGACAAAGCACGTATCGTTGGATATGCCCGCCTGATCCGCCGGTCCATCCGCCGTAAAGGCCTGGAGACGGAAGAGGGGAGAGCAGAGATAGAGTGCTGGAAGCAGGAACTGGTGAATCTTTTGAACAAGACAGACACATTGCTCTTCAACCCAAATGAACTGGAGATCATGGCTGTCACGGACAATCTTGCCGAAGTCCAGGCCTTCGTTGAGGACTGGCTTACTGCGATGGACTGCCCCCTCAAGGCACAGATGCAGATCGGTGTGGCCGTGGAAGAAATCTTTGTAAATATCGCCAATTATGCTTATGCGCCGGATCAGGGAATCGCGACAGTCCGTGTGGAAATCTCTGAGGATCCCCTGGTTGTGACCATCACTTTTGTGGATCATGGTATTCCTTATGATCCGCTTGCCAAAGATGACCCGGATGTTACCCTTCCCGCCCAGGAACGCATGATCGGCGGACTGGGCATCTTCATGACCAAGAAGATGATGGATAACGTGGCATATGAGTATAAAGACGGCAGTAATATCCTGACTCTGAAGAAAAATCTCTAAAGGGAAGAAAGCTGCTGTCCTGAACATAAAGCAGGGGGAAGATGATGGCTGATATACTGATCCATAAACTGGAATTGAGTATCCCTGAGGGGTTTTACGAGATGGATGAAGATGAACTCAGCAGGATGAATTTCCTCAACAACGGTCCCTGCGCATGTCTGTCTGATCCGGAGCGTCACATGTTGATCACTCTGGGACTGAAGCAGACAGGCCGGATAGCATCTGCCTTGCTGAGTACCAAAGATATCGGCAGGAACATGGGAAAATACATCAGCAGATGGATGAAACCCTATGCTTACCGCAAGGGTGATGATCTGGAGAGAGAGATCGCCGGTCTGCCATCTTTCGGCTTATCCTATCATTATGAGGTCCAGGACGTGAAAATGTACGGTGAGTCCTACGCGGTCAAAGCCGGGAAAAACATCTACTACCTGAATCTGTACGCCAGGGAGGATTTGAAGGAGGACAGTATCGCCCTGTGGAGCCGGATCCTGTCTTCAGCCCGGATGAAGGAGAACTGAGATAATGAGAAGAGAGTATCCCAACGAGGTAGCCATGGATCCTTCGGGTTTCCTGCTCCTTGCCGACTTTATTCCCCAGATCGTCCAGGAGATCCGTTATTATTCCACCTACAATTTTGTGGGTGACCGGATCGACGGCTATGAGGAGCCGTGTGCCATCCTGACCAAGGAGGCTGCCCGGGCGCTGAAATCGGTCAGCAATGAGATGATCGTCAAGGGGTATCGTCTGAAGATATTCGACGCTTATCGTCCGGTCAGTGCCGTGAAACATTTCATCCTCTGGGGGATCGAGGACCAGGATATCCGCATGAAACCCTATTTTTATCCGAATCTGGAGAAACAGGAGCTTTTTGCCAAAGGATACATCGCCAAACAGTCCAGCCACAGCAGAGGAAGCACCGTTGACCTGACTCTTCTTGATATGAAAACCGGTAAAGAACTGGATATGGGAGGGCCTTTTGATTATTTTGAGGAACTTTCCCACCCGGATTACCGGGGGATCACGGATGAACAGTACCATAACCGCATGCTGCTCAGGACCAGCATGATCCGGAACGGATTTGAGCCTTTCGAATGTGAATGGTGGCATTTTACCCTGAAGAATGAACCTTATCCGGAAACCTATTTTGCTTTTCCGGTATCCTCGGAATATCTGAGACGATAGATGGGCACCTGCCCTCCGGATCAGAGTACGACCGGGATGAAAAATAAATAAAACCGCCGCAGCCGCGCTTTGAAAATGAAGATCGTTTTCGAAGCGCGGCTGCGGCTTTTATTTGTGCTTCAAACATCATTAAACATGTCTGAAAATGAGGGGAGCTTGTTCATATCACTCGTCGACGAAGAGGGCGGTGGAATAGTAGCGGTCACCGCTGTCCGGCAGGAGGGCCACGATGGTCTTTCCCTTGTTCTCCGGTCTTTTTGCCAGCTCTATGGCTGCATAGAGGGCCGCACCTGAGGAGATTCCCACGGATATGCCCTCTTTTCTGGCCAGCAGCCTGGCCGTGGCGAATGATTCATCATTGGGAGCTTTGAAGACTTCGTCATAGACTCCTGTATTCAGTACTTCGGGAACAAAGCCGGCACCGATCCCCTGGATCTTGTGCGCCCCGGGTTTGCCCTCGGAGAGGACAGGCGATCCTTCCGGCTCGACGGCGACAACCCTGACCTCAGGATTCTGTGCCTTCAGATATTCACCGGTTCCGGTTATCGTGCCTCCGGTCCCTACTCCGGCGATAAAGATATCCACCTTGCCGTCAGTATCATTCCAGATCTCCGGGCCGGTAGTTGCCCTGTGGATATCCGGGTTGGACGGATTGATGAACTGGCCCGGGATGTATCCTCCGGGAATGCTTTCCGCCAGTTCCTCGGCTTTGGCGATGGCACCTTTCATGCCCTTTATCCCTTCGGTGAGGACCAGTTCGGCACCATAGGCCTTAAGGATGTTTCTTCTCTCCACGCTCATGGTCTCGGGCATGGTGAGGATAATGCGGTAGCCTTTTGCGGCGGCGATGGATGCCAGGCCGATCCCGGTATTGCCGGAGGTGGGCTCTATGATCACAGAACCTTCTTTCAGAAGACCTTTCTGTTCCGCATCTTCGATCATGGATTTGGCGATCCTGTCTTTTACGCTTCCTGCCGGGTTGAAGTATTCCAGTTTGACAAGCAGAGTCGCTTCAAGCCCCAGCTCTTTTTCTATATTGATCACTTCCACCAGGGGGGTGTTTCCGATCAGTTCCAGAGTCCCCTTATATACATTTGCCATGACAATCTCCTTATTTTATCCTTTTTTCCCTCTTTTGCTCTCGTAGTCATCCAGTGCTGATTGTATGGCTTCTTCCGCAAGAACGGAGCAGTGCATCTTGTAGGCCGGAAGTCCGTCCAGTGCCTCCGCGACTGCTTTGTTGGTCAGTTTCATCGCGTCCTCCACCGGTTTTCCTTTGATCAGTTCCGTCGCCATGGAGCTGGATGCGATGGCGCTGGCACAGCCGAAGGTCTCAAACTTAACGTCCTTGATGATATCATCCTCGATCTTCAGATACATCTTCATGATATCACCACATTTTGCATTGCCTACTTCTCCGATCCCGTCCGCGTCCTCGATGACGCCCACATTACGGGGATTACGGAAATGATCCATTACTTTCTCACTATATAATGCCATAAAAGTGCCTCCTTAAAGTATAAACTGAACTTTTCCGGAACACAGGTCTCTCCATACCGGGGAGATGCTGCGAAGGTATTCCACTACTTCGGTTACCGTGCGGATGATATAATCCGCCTCTTCTTCTGTCAGGTCTTCTCCGATGCTCAAACGGAGTGACCCGTGGGCCACATCATGGACCCTGCCGATGGCCAGGAGAACATGGCTGGGATCCAGTGAACCGGATGTGCAGGCACTTCCGGAGGAAGCAAGTATCCCTTTGTCGTCCAGAAGGAGGAGAAGGGATTCCCCCTCGATTCCTTCAAAGCAGAAATTGACATTTCCGGGAAGACGGTGTACGGGATCTCCGTTCAATGCTGAATGAGGGATTTTTGCAAGTCCCCGGATGATCCGGTCACGCATCCTGATCAGATCACCGGCATTTTGATCCATCTTGCTGTATTCTTCAATGAGAGCCTCAGCCATCGCTGCGATGCCCGGTACATTTTCCGTGCCGGCTCTCTTTCCTTTCTCCTGTGCTCCGCCCTCGATCAGATTCCTGAGGCGGATCCCTTTTCTGGCGTAAAGGAAACCTACTCCCTTGGGACCGTGAAATTTGTGGGCAGAAGCCGAAAGCATGTCGATATTGTCCAGATTGACATCCACCGGAATATGGCTGATGGCCTGTACGGCGTCTGTGTGGAAGAGAACTTTTTTCTCCCTGCAGATCCGGCCGATCTCCCGGATAGGCTGGATGGTTCCGATCTCATTGTTGGCTGTCATGATGGTCACCAGACAGGTGTCCTGACGGATCGCCTCTTCCACTTCCTCAGGAAGGACGATCCCGTTTTCGTGAACATCCAGAAGAGTGATCTCATACCCCTCTTCCTTAAGCCTCTCCAGGGTATGCAGTACAGCATGGTGTTCAAAAGCGGAGGAAATGATGTGCATCTTTCCGGCTTTCTTTCCCAGCTCCGCGGCGGAGCGTATAGCCTGGGTGTCTGCCTCGCTGCCCCCTGAGGTGAAAATGATCTCCCTGGGATCGGCCCCGATCACGGAAGCTACCTTCTCCCGGGCTTCCTCAAGGACCTCTTTGGCCTTCTGACCGTGTTCATACAGGCTTGAGGGATTCCCCCAGGTTTCTTTCATCAATGAAATCATTGTATTTACAGCCGTGTCACTCATTTTTGTCGTGGCGGCATTGTCTGCGTAGATCACTATGGATTACTCCTTTCTTCAATGGTTTTTCTGAATTATAATCCTATTTACCTATTAAGTCAATAGGTAAATAGGATTTTCCCTTGATTTGCCTATTCACCATGCAGTATAATAGGTAAAAAAGTGCAGGAGGTAATGTTTTCATGATTTCCACAAGAGGGAGATATGCCATAAGGATCATGCTTGATCTGGCGAAGAACGATCAGGGAAAATATATTCCGTTAAAAGATATCGCGGCAAGGGAGCAGATCTCCAAGAAGTATCTTGAGATCATTGTCAAAGACATGGTGGCCGGAGGGCTTGTCACCGGAGCCAGCGGCAAGGGCGGGGGATACAAGCTGTGCCGTAAACCTGAGGAATACAGCATCGGCGAGATCATCGAGCTCATGGAAGGTTCCCTGGCCACAGTTGCCTGTCTGACCAGGGATGCGGCGCCCTGTCCGAGGGCCTCGGATTGTCCGACACTTCCTCTCTGGGAGGAATATGACCGGATGACCCATGACTTCTTTTATGGCAAGCATCTGACTGATCTGATCTGAGGCAGTAAGCTTCCGGTATTGTTCCGACAAGGAAGAAAAGGAGATCAAAACGTGAACAGAATCGAACGGATACAGGAGATGGAGAGATGTCTGGATCTTTCCCGGCAGGCGGTCGACCGGCTGGAGGAGGCCTTCACCGCCTATGAGGAGATCCAGAAGGAATACAGAAAACTGTGTGATTACTACGGCAGCAGCCGCTGGCTGGAAGATTATGAGGCCGACGAGGCCGGCAAGGTCCCCCGGGATCTGAAGAGGGGAGTCCTGTCGGAGGATGCGGTATATGACCTGATCACGGACAACCATGAGCTAGCCGTGCGTATACTCAAGGTCATCACCGGCCAGCTGGATAAGAAGATGATCTGATGTAAACAGATAATGTGGATATGAAATTATAATCAGGAAAAAGGGGATAGGTCATGAAATACAGAAAAGACAGATACGGAAATGAGATATCCATCATGGGCTACGGGTGTATGCGGTTTACCCAGAAACTCGGCAGGATAGATCTGAAGAAGACGGAAGAGGAGATCATGGAAGCCTACCGCGGAGGGATCAACTATTATGATACCGCTTATGTTTATCCCGGAAGCGAAGCTGCCCTGGGACAGATTCTGGAGAAAAATCATATCCGGGACAAGGTAAATATCGCCACCAAGCTCCCTCACTACATGATGAAGAAGCCCACCGATATGGAGAAATATTTCTCAGAAGAACTCAAACGTCTGCGCACGGACCATGTGGACTATTATCTCATGCATATGCTGACGGATGTCAGGAGCTGGGAACGTCTTAAGGGACTGGGGATGCTGGAATGGCTGAAGGAAAAAAAGGAGTCCGGAGCCATCCGTCAGGTTGGTTTCTCCTACCACGGCAATTCGGATATGTTCTGTGCTCTTTTAGATGCCTATGACTGGGATTTCTGCCAGATCCAGTATAATTACATGGATGAACATTCCCAGGCAGGGAAAACCGGCCTTCGGTATGCCGGTTCAAAAGGGATTCCCGTGATCATCATGGAACCCCTCAGGGGCGGAAGACTGGTCAATAACCTTCCGGATAAGGCCAGGAAGCTTTTCCGCAATT